>JBDTKD010000368.1:0-3010 GCA_039935515.1 Bradyrhizobium sp. | reverse complement strand
GCCGGCGCCTTCGATGCGCGCGGCCGCCGCCATCACATCCATCACCATGAACGGCGGAACATCGCTTCGGCCCGACGCCGTCAGCAGGCGCTTCGCACGGTCTCTCAGTGTCGCATCAAGCATCGATATCTGCTATCTTTCCACATGCCCCATACTGGCCGCATTCCGCAGCTTGTTAGGGCATATCCCGTAACCGCTCCGCCGCCAATCATATAAAGCCAAGATGCCGCTCCGCCTGGTCGCACGAAGGAAAATGTGGAAACTGACCGCCGTCGCCATCGCCGCGGTGCTCGCCATGGCCCCGCTGCCGGCCTTCGCCGAGCAGGGAAACGGGCCGAAGGTCCTCCGTGATACCGAGAGCGAGCAGTTGCTGCGCGACTACACGAGGCCGGTCCTGCGCGCCGCGGGCCTTGAGAAGCAGAACATCCAGGTTGTGATCATCAATGACCGCACCTTCAACGCCTTCGTCGCCGACGGCCACCGCATTTTCGTGAACTACGGCGCCTTGATGCAGTCCGAGACACCGAACCAGATCATCGGGGTGCTGGCGCATGAAACCGGCCATCTCGCCGGCGGCCATCTCGCCAAGATGCATGAACAGCTGGCACGGGCGCAGACCCAGATGATCATCGCCATGCTGGTCGGTGCCGGCGCGATGGTGGCGGGCGCCAGAAGCGGCGGCAGCGACAATGGCCTGGTCAATGCCGGCGCGGCCGCGGTCAGCGCGCCGCAGGAAATCATCCGCCGCTCGCTGCTGTCCTATCAGCGCCAGCAGGAGGAAAACGCCGATCGCGCCGCGGTGAAGTTCCTCAACGCCACCGGCCAGTCGGCGAAGGGCATGTACGAAACCTTCAAGCGGTTCACCAATGACAGCCTGTTCGCCGCGTACGGCGCCGACCCCTACGCGCAGTCGCATCCGATGCCGGCCGAACGCGTCGCCGCGCTCGAGCGGATGGCGCGGACCAGCCCGTATTGGGACAAGAAGGACGATCCGGCCCTGCAAATGCGCCACGACATGATGCGCGCCAAGATCTCGGCCTTCATGGAACGGCAGGACACCGTCTACCGTCGTTACCCGCTCTCCGACACCAGCATGCCGGCGCGCTATGCGCACGCCATCTCGACCTATCTGCATGGCGATTTGCACAGCGCGCTGGTGCTGATCGACGGGCTGATCCAGGCCCAGCCCGCCAACCCGTATTTTTACGAATTGCGCGGCCAGGCGCTGCTGGAAGGCGGCAAGCCGGCGGAGGCGATCGCTCCCTTGCGCAAGGCGGTTCAGCTCTCGAATCATGCGCCGCTCATCGAGATGTTACTTGGGCAGGCGCTCGTGGGCACCGATAATAAGGCCTATACTGAGGAGGCGATCGCGATCCTGCGGGCGGCGGTGGCGCGGGAGACCGAGGCGCCGCTCGGCTTTACCCAACTCGCGATGGCCTACGCTCGAAAGGGAGATTTAGCGGAGGCCGATCTGGCTTCGGCGCAAGCCGCCTACCTTCGCGGCGACAACAAGACCGCGCGCGACCTCGCCTCGCGTGCGAAAACCCGTTTCGCGATCGGCACCCCCGGTTGGGTCAGGGCCGACGACATCGTCACCGCAAGGCCGCCCGCCGGTCAAAAGGACAACTAGACAGCGATCGCGCCGAACCGCAGTCATAACGCCGGACCACACTGGTTTTCCCAATCGGCTTTCACCCAGAGGAATTTGCCAATGCCTACGTTCCGCCTGCTCGCTCCCGCCCTGCTCGCGCTCGCGCTTTGCGGCGCGCCGCCGGCCGCCTCGGCGCAGAGCTTTTCCGACGCCCAGCGCGGCGACATCGAGAAGATCATCCGAACCTACCTGGTTTCGCATCCCGAAGTACTCGAGGAGGCGATTGCCGAATTGAACAAGCGGCAGGCCGCCGCCGAAGAACAGAAGCACGAGGCGAGTATCGCCGAGAACGCCTCCAAGATATTCAATTCACCGCGCGGCGTGGTGCTCGGCAACAAGGATGGCGACGTCACCTTCGTGGAATTCTTCGACTACAATTGCGGCTACTGCAAACGCGCGATGGCCGACATGCTCGATCTGATGAAGAACGATCCGAAGCTGAAGGTCGTGCTGAAGGAATTTCCGGTGCTGAGCCCGGGCTCGGTTGAGGCCGCCCAGGTCGCCGTCGCCGTGCGCATGCAGGACCCCGGCGGCAAGAAATATCTCGACTTCCACCAGCGGCTGCTTGGCGGCCGCGGGCCGGCCGACAAGGCCCATGCGCTCGCGGCTGCCAAGGATGCCGGCCTCGACATGACGCGGATCGAGAAGGATCTGGCGAGCCCGGAAGTGAAAGCCACGATCGATGAAAACTTCAAGCTCGCGGAAGCCATGGGCATGAACGGCACGCCGAGCTACGTCATCGGCAAGCAGGTGGTGGTCGGTGCCATCGGACTGGAAGGTCTCAAGGAAAAGATCGGCCTCGCCCGTTGCGGCAAAGTGACCTGCTGAGCCGCACGGCGGACCTTCGGGCGCGGTTTGATCAAGGGCCGGCGATTCAATCGCCGGCCCTGCTTTTCGGCAACTTGCCGGCCGACCCGGTTCATCGCGCGTTCAGGAAACTAAATCGGTGGAACCCGCGATGTCCGGGAACATCGCCCATCGCGTGTCGTTGTCGGCGTGGGCAATGCAAACACACGAGGAGACATTCAATGACTAATCGCTTTACGACCTCGGTCGCCGCCATCGCGCTGATCGCGGGAACCAGCCTGGCCTATGCGCAGGGAACGGGAACCAGCCACGAGACACCCTCCGCCGGTTCCACCACCCAGCAAAGCGCGCCATCGTCCGAAAACGGCGGAGCCGCGGCGAAGCCGATGAACCACAACGAGGCCACGCCCCGCGCCAACACCGCGCAGTCCGGAGAAAAGGCCCAGAGCGGCCAGAAAAACAGCGCCCAAGGTGAGATGAAGGCCGGCCCGAAACAGGAAAAATCGGCTCAGGAAAACCCCGCAAAGGGCGAACGGTCGAAGTCCATGAGCT
>JBDTKD010000367.1:0-14875 GCA_039935515.1 Bradyrhizobium sp. | reverse complement strand
GTCGACTTTGCTTTCGACGAGTTCCTGCGCAAGCGTGCGAAACCGCTCAGGCTGTTCGGCAGGAAAACGGTGGTCCAGTTCGATATTCTTGCCTTCGACATAACCAAGTTCGTGAAAGGCTTTGGTCAGGGCGCCCAGATATTCCGCTTCCTCCCTGGCGCTGGCGGCGTGCCAAAGCACACCGACGCGCGGGATTGCTTTGCGTTGTTGCGCGCGCGTGGGATGCGGCCACACTATAGCAGTGCCGCCGATAATTGTGATGAAATCGCGGCGCCTCATTATATCACCTCATGGACTGGACTAGCCGCCTACTGCACTAGAGCACAGCCAAACCAACGATGTAACCGGATGAGGAGAAACTTTGCAGGGGCGTCTCTTATATTTTCCATGTCCGTTGCGGGGTCAAAACCTGCGCGATAGCCCGCTGAAGAGCGTGTGAAGAAATTGTTGCTGCCCCGCGGGTGTGATTCACTTTCGCAGCAACGCGAGGTGATTCGATGGCGAGCGAGGCGCGGTTCATTCGGGCGGATCGTCTGCAGACGCGGTGGGATTTCGTTGATCTGGAGGCATTGCTGCCGAGCGATCATCGCGCCCGGATCGTGATGGGCTTTGTCGAGGGGCTTGAGCTGTCGGCGTTGTACGACGCCATCAAAGCACGCGAGGGCGAGCCGGGACGGCCGCCGCCGGATCCTGCGGTTCTGATGGCGTTGTGGCTTTATGCGACCATCGAGGGGGTCGGCTCGGCCCGTCAGCTTGAACGGCTTACGCAAAACGATCTGGCGTACCGATGGATTGCCGGCGGGGTGCCGTTGAACTATCACGGGCTTGCGGACTTCCGGGTGGCGCATGTGCAGGTGCTGGATCGGCTGCTGACCGAAAGCGTGACGGCTCTGATCAAGGCGGGAGTGATCTCGCTTGAGGAGATCGCGGTCGATGGCACCAAAGTGCGGGCGAATGCCAGCCGGGGATCGTTCAAGACCGCTGGCAAGCTGGCGCGGATCGAGGCTGCGGTAGAGCGCCGGCTCGCCGAGCTCAGGGCAGAGATCGAGACCGATCCGAAAGCCTTCTCGCAACGCAGACTGGCGGCCAAGGAGCGAGCGGCACGGGAGGTGAAGGAGCGCGCTGACCGGGCGCGGGCGGCGCTCGACAGGGTTCGGGCCGAGAAGGAGAAACGGGCGAAGACGCATCCCCAGGACGAGGCCAAGAAGAAGTCTGAGCCGAGCGCCTCGCTCAGTGATGCGCAGGCACGCAACATGCGCTTTCCCGACGGAGCAGTGCGGCCAGCTTACAACGCGCAGATTGCGGCCACGCCCAAGGAGGGCATCATCGTCTCGGTCGAGATGACGGATCGGCGCAACGATGCCGGTCTGGCGGTTCCGATGGTGGACGACATCGTGCGCCGCTACGGCGAGGCCCCGGCAAACCTTCTGGTCGACACTCACTACGCCACCAGCGACGATATTGCCGCGTTGGGCTCGCGCGATGTCGATCCTGTCCTGGTCTTTGCGCCGCCGCCGACCGAGCGCGACGACGTCAAACCCGAGACACTGGCCAACCGTGGGAAGAGCCGAGCAAGGGAGGCCGAGAGCGTGAAGGCGTGGCGCAGCCGGATGGACAGCTTGGCCGGTCAAGAGCTCTATAGGGACCGAAAGCTCATCGAGCGGATCAACGCCCACCTCAAGAACCACGGCTTCGGGTTCCTTCCGGTACGCGGCCTGATCAAAGCCAAGGCAGTGGCGCTGTGGCATGCGCTCGCCAACAATCTGATGGCGGCATACCGGTTGCAGGCTAAAGCTGCTTGATCGAACGTTTGGTTCGAACAGAGGGGAATTGAGCGTACAGCAGATGACCTGATGCATTGAGCTGATCGCGGGATCGGCTCCCGAACTCCTCCAGCATTCGCAACTCGCTCGGTTGCGAAAAAAGTGTAAGATCGAAACCCGTTTCCTTCACACGCTCGAACGCGGGGACCCATAACCCCTGGCGCGGGTTATTGCAGAAGGTGTCTGCCATGATGCCCAATGAGAATTCACGGCGTATGGGTCCCGGCTCGCGCTCGCGACGCTCGCTTGGCCGGGACGACGGGAGGAGCAGCTACGCGCTCTATCTTCTGCTGGAATTGGCCTGCGGCGCGGAAGCGCCAGAGATATTGCGGCGCGACCGCTTCCAGCGAATCCGGCGAAATACCGAGTCCCTCGAGGGTCAGACCGGCGGCTTTGGCGGCGTCCGACACCACATTGTCCGATCGCAGCAGCTCGACCTGGTCCGGCGTCAGTTTCAGCGCGCCGGGCGCAAATTGCAGCAGCATCGCCTGCAGTTTCGCCAGCCCGAACGGCAGCGACAGCAGCATGCGACGACGTTCGGTGGTGGCGAGGATGATCTTCATGATCTCGCGCATGGTCAGCACCTCGGGGCCGCCGAGCTCGTAGGTGGCGCCGGCTCTGGTCTTGCCGTCGACGGCGTCGGCGACCGCGGTGGCGACATCGCCGACATAGACCGGCTGCATCCGGGTCACGCCGCCGCCGATCAGCGGCAGCGCCGGCGACATCCGCGCCAGCGCCGCGAAGCGGTTGGTGAACTGGTCCTCGGGCCCGAACACCACCGACGGGCGCATGACGGTGGCCGCTGGAATCGCCGACAGCACCGCCTTTTCGCCGGCGGCCTTGGCGCGGGCATAGCGCGAGGCGGAATGTTCGTCGGCGCCGATCGCGGAGACATGCACCATCCGGGCGCCGACACTGGCCGCGGCCCTGGCCACCGCGCCGGCGCCTTTGCCCTGCACCGCCTCGAAGGTCTGGCCGCCGCCCTCGGTCAGGATGCCGACCAGATTGATGGCGACATGGGAATTGCGCATCGCCGCCTCGACCGAGGCGGGATAGCGCACATTGGCCTGCACGGCGTGGATCTGGCCGACCTTGCCGAGCGGCTGCAAATGCCCGGCCAGTTCCGGCCGCCGCACCGCGACCCGGATCCGGTAATCGCGCTTGCACAGCGCGCGGACCACGCTTCGCCCCAAGAAGCCCGATCCGCCGAAAACCGTGACCAGTGTGTCCAGATTCGATGCCATCGGGGTCCCAATCCTGCCAGTCAAATTCGAGAAATCGCGGGGCTGTCAGCGGTTTCGCGATACGACAACCGGCCTGAGCTGTACAGCGTAATTGGCTGGCGTTTCGCCAATTTGACAAGCGCGCGACCGATCCGTACTAACCGGCCCGGGCCCAGGTGGCGGAATTGGTAGACGCGCTGGCTTCAGGTGCCAGTGGCTTCACGGCCGTGAAGGTTCGAGTCCTTTCCTGGGCACCACCCCATCCAGAACGCCGATGCGTTCAAATGCGCTTTGCATCTGCACGGCGCGTTGCTCCGCTTCGTTGGTTCTCGCCTTCATCTTCGCTGCATGGAAATTGTTGCAAATCCGTCACATAATCGTGGAAGAAGAACCGGCGTGCTTGCAAATCGCACTTGAATAGCGGGTAACTGAGGATGCCGTCTGGGACAGGAAATGAAGCGCGCATTTCTAAACGGTGCTATCGCACTTTTCGCGTTCCTTGCGGTCCGTCCGACGGCAGCAGCCGACCTCGGGACGATGCCGGTAAAAGCTCTACCTGTGGCCGCATCTCCAGACTGGACCGGATTTTATCTGGGCGGCCATTTTGGATACGCGACCGGCATGTCCGATTGGGCTGCAACCCAGGCAGGCGGCGCGGCGCCGTTGAATGGTTCGATTGACCTCTTCAATTCCTACGATGCCTTCAAGGGCACCGGCAGCTATTTCGCCGGGTTGCAAGCCGGTTACAACCGCATGCTTGCTTCGCGTTTCCTGTTGGGCGTTGAAATGGACTTCTCGGCCCCAAACACGATTGCCGGTAGCCAATCGATTTCATCGGCGCCGAGCGGACAGGCAAGCTATACCGACACCGTACTGGATTTTGGAACCTTGCGCGGCCGTTTTGGCTATGCCTTCGACCATTGGCTGGTTTATGGGACCGGCGGTGTTGCCTGGACATACGACAGGCTGGAGCGAACGCAGCTCGCTGGGATGCCGGTGGGAGGCAACGCCGCCATGGGCACGACCGAAGCGGCTCTTCTGTGGCGATGGGGCTGGGCAGCAGGCGCGGGAGTCGAAGTCCCGATCGCGCAGAACTGGACCGCGAAACTCGAATTTCTCGCAACCGATTTTGGGAACCGGCAAAAGAGTTTTCCTGCAGCCGGTCAAGCGTTCTCGTCTGACCTTTCGATGCAGAGTCTCCGGATTGGCTTGAACTATCGGCTTGGTCCGGATTTGTCGAACAGCGATGTCTTCACCAAGGGCGTCCCGGGGCTCGATACCGACAACTTCAATATTCATGGGCAAACAACTTTTGTCGGCCAATACGCCTTTCCGTTTCGCGCGCCCTATAGCGGGCAAAACAGTCTTGCCCCGAATGCCGGACGTGAAACATTGGACGTCGATTTGTATCTCGGCTTTCGTCCCTGGAACGGCGCGGAGATTTGGATCGATCCGGAAATCGATCAGGGTTTTGGGCTTAGCGGTACCTTCGGCGCCGCCGGGTTTCCCAGCGCGGAGGCCTACAAGGTCGGCGCAACCTATCCGTACGCCCGAATCCCGCGGGCATTTCTGCGGCAAACGATCAATCTTGGCGGCGATACTCAGACAGTCGATGCGGGGATCAATCAGTTTGCTAATACCCAGACCGCCGACCGAATTGTCATTACAGCAGGCAAGTTCAGCGTCGTCGACATTTTCGACAAAAACAAATATGCGAATGATCCGCGCGGCGACTTTTTGAATTGGACCCTGGTCAACACGGGAACCTTCGACTACGCGGCCGACGCTTGGGCCTTCACATACGGTTCTGCCATCGAATGGTACGCGGGCCCATGGACGCTTCGTGCGGGCGTCTTTGATGGCCCGGTTGTTCCGAACAGCAGCGATCTCGATCCAACCTTCGGTCAATTTCAGATAGTGGGCGAAGTCGAGCGTCGTTACGAGCTATGGGGTCAACCGGGCAAGGTCCTGGTTACCGGGGATCTGACACGTGCTCGGCTGGGAAACTTTACGGACGCGGTTCAACCAGCTGCCATGACCGGCACTCCACCGGACCTTTCGTTGGTAAGAACATATACCGGCAAATGGGGAATTTCCGCCAATTTGGAGCAGCAGGTTTTGCCGGGGGTCGGCTTGTTTGCGCGCGCAGGATACACTCCGGGTAATCTCGAAACTTACGCATTCACCGATGACGACGCCACTTTGGCAGGCGGCGCGTCGATATCCGGACGGTTCTGGGCCCGCCCCAGCGACACTGCAGGGATTGCCGGCATTCTCAATACAATATCGAAAGCCCATCAGGCTTATTTGGCTGCTGGCGGATATACCGCTCTGATAGGAGACGGGGCACTTCCCAATCCCGGTCCCGAAAAAATTCTGGAAGCCTATTACACTTTGCCCGTCGATACGTGGCAACTCACCTTCGACTATCAATTCATCGCCAATCCAGCCTACAACCGAGACCGAGGGCCGGCATCGATCGTTGCGACACGCTTACACACGCAATTTTGAAATTCCCTGGGACGTCGTCGCCAGGAGAAACCGGACTGCGAAACCGGACTGAGAAACTGGACTCGAACGCTTTTCATAGTCTTCGACCCCGCTCGTGCCACTTCATGGTGGCTTGCCCGAAAACAGGCCATCAATCCGGAATGAATACCCGACGCCAACAATGTAGCTCGGGGCATTGTGATCGAGCCCGAACGCGACGTGGAGATCAACCTGTTGCGTTGGGCTCAGATGATAAAGTCCGCCCGAATTGATAAGCTGGCTCGGACGGGCGTTTTCGGGGTAGTCGCCAACATACTCCACAAACAGGCTTGCCTTGTCGGTCAGCTTTTTTTCGACCGAAAAGGTGGCTTCCGTGATCCGGGGGGTAACCACGTCCGACGGGCGAAAGAATTCAGTTAACATGCCGCTCACGCCCCAACCGTCGTGCAGTTCCCACGACCATGGCATTTGCAGATAGGGCTGAGCGCCGGGACCAGCGATGTTGACGGCTCCAGTCGGCAAGGCCAATCCAGCCACCAACGACACATCGATTTTCCCCGGGATCGGACTTACCTGCCACTTGAAAGCCGGCGTCACGTCCGTAAACCCCGAACTTCCCGGCCCCCGAACGGTGCCAAAATACGTTGGCAGGTCCATCAATATTTCAAGACACGGTGCGATTCCCAAGCGCCATCGGGTATTTGTGGCGTCAATGATTTGACCGCCGTCCTGACCCCTGAAGTTCACCCCGTTCTCGCTCTGAAAGCTGCCAACCGGTACGACCAGGCTGGAGTTCGTTACGTCCGGCCGGTCAGTCGCGATTTCGTCCTTCGCGGTTGGACACGAATCGGCGTGCGCATCGACCGCCGCAAGCGGCGCGAGCGCAGACACCAGCCCTATCCTTAGCGCTCGTCTGTTCACGGAAACCTCGTCAAAGGCTCCCCATCTCGACGGTGGTCAGCAGGCGAGTCAAGCTCAAGAAGAGTGAAAGCGGCTCGCGCCCTTTGTGCTGGAGAAGGCATCTCAGCCGGGCCGCCGCGGATAGTGGGTTCGCTTTGGAATCAGTAGCTTTTGCCATGCGCCATCGGCCAGCTCGGCGCCAAATAGGCCGGAACGCCCTGTTCCGGGCCGCTTTGAACCAATCTTCAGCACTGTTGCTTCATCCTTCGAGATGCGCGCAGAAGCGCGCTCCTCGGGATGAGGTCCGCCAGACCCTCATGGTGAGGAGCCCGGCCACGCCGCGCGTCTCGAACCACGAGGCCCCCGGGATAACGGTCATGATCCAACAACCGTAATACGCAGGAAACCGACGGCGGCGTTTTCCCGGCCGTGGCGACCGGTCTGCCGCTCGCCTGTTTCGGTTTTGAGCGGTAGTGTCCGGCGTCGAATCGACCCGAGAGACCGAGGCCTCATTTCATGACCACCCGCCTGCATCGCGGCGACCTGCCCGATTTATCCCGCTACACCGATTCAGTGGCGATCGATACCGAGACCATGGGATTGCATCCGCATCGCGACCGGCTCTGCGTAGTGCAATTGTCGAGCGGCGACGGCACCGCCGATGTGGTGCAGGTCCCCAAGCAGCCTGGCGCCGCGCCGAATTTGAAGGCGCTGCTGGTCGATCCCGGGATCACCAAGATCTTCCACTTCGCCCGCTTCGATCTCGCCGCGCTCTACAACGCCTTCGGGGTGATGCCGCAGCCGGTGTACTGCACCAAGATCGCCTCGCGGCTCTGCCGCACCTACACCGATCGTCATGGCCTCAAGGATCTGGTGCGCGAGGTGCTCAACATCGATCTGTCGAAGCAGCAGCAATCGAGCGACTGGGGCGCGCCGAGCCTGAGCGAGGCGCAACTCGCTTATGCGGCCTCCGACGTGTTGCATCTGCACGGCCTGCGCGAGCGCCTCGATGCCATGCTCGCGCGCGAGGGCCGCACCGCCTTGGCACAGGCCTGCTTCGCCTTCCTGCCGACCCGGGCCAAGCTCGACCTCGATGGCTGGGACGCCGAGGACATTTTCGCCCATTCGTAATGCGCAAATGCGTCCCGCGCCCGCTACCGCCCCGTTTCGGACACAGTGCTGGCCAGAGGTCCGGGCTGCGCGGTCCGGAGATCCCGGTTAGAATAAGCCAGTGCGATCCGTGGCGGCGGAACCCAGACGTTCGGGGGCGGACGTTGGCGGGCTCACGCGCGGACGACGTCAGCGCTTTGGAGCAGCGGTGAATTCGGTTCAGAACCCAGCCTATCAAGCCGGAATGGAGGCGCGCTTTGCCATCGCCGCGCGCCACAGCCGGATGGTGCGGGTGCTGCGCGTCGCGGTTCCGGTGGCGGTGGCGCTGGCGCTGGCGGTCATCATCGCGATATCGATCTTCAATCCGTTCAGGATGCTGCTGCCCAAGCTGCCGCTCGACGTCGGAAACCTAGTCGTCTCCGGCACCAGGATCACGATGGAGGCGCCGCATCTGTCCGGCTACACGCCCGATCGGCGGCCCTACGACGTCTGGGCCAAAACCGCGACCCAGGACGTGACCGATCCGGATCACCTCGACCTCAAGACCCTGCGCGCCAAGGTGCGGATGGAAGATCAGTCCATCGTCACGCTGGATGCCAAGAACGGCTCGATGAACACCAAGGACCAGTTGCTGGACCTGCACGACGACATCTTCCTGCAGACCTCGGCCGGCTATGAGGCGCGGTTGAGCCAGGCATTTGTCGACATGGGCAAGGGGACCGTGAACTCGGACGAACATGTCGACGTCAAGCTCACCAATGGAACGCTTTCCTCCGACAGGCTGAGAATTACCGGCGGCGGCGAGGTGGTGAGGTTTGAAGGCAATGTCGTGATGAATCTGGACAAGCTGCCGGCCGCGGACGCCCCCGATTCGTCGGTCAGCCCGTCCGCGGCGCCTGAAACGCCGGCACCGCCTGAACCGGAGCCCGCTCATCCCGGCAAGACGCGGTCGGTATCCCGCAAGACCGCCAACCCGAAATGACCTTCATGAAGCTGTCTGCCCCCCGTCGAACAAAAATCAGGCCAGTCGCCGGCCTCGTCTGTACGGCCGCCCTCGCGCTTGGGATGATCGCCACCGGTGAAGCCGGCGCGCAGAGCACGGTGCAGGGTGTGCCAAATGCCATGCAGGGCTTTTCACAGAATCGCGACCAGCCGATCCAGATCGAGGCGGCGACGCTGGAGATGCGCGACAAGAAAAAGGAGGCGACCTTCTCCGGCAATGTGAAGGTGGTGCAGGGCGACACCACCATGACGTCGAAGAAGCTGGTGGTGTTCTACGACTCGGCCAATCCGCCCGCAGCCCCCACCGGCGCGTCGGCGGCCAGCGCAAAAGCCCCGGCCAAATCGGCGCCGATCCCGTCGGCCACCCCAGGTCCCGGCGGCAGCTCATCGATCCGGCGGCTGGAGGCGCAGGGCAATGTCGTCGTCACCCAGAAGGATCAGGTCGTGACCGGCGAGACCGCCGTATTCGACACCAAGACCAATCTCGTCACCATGCTCGGCGGCGTGGTGCTGACGCAGGGCAAAAATGTCCTGCGCGGCGACCGGCTGATGGTGGACATGACCACCGGGGTGTCGCGGGTGGAATCCGACAGCGGACGCGTGCAGGGCCTGTTCCAATCCTCAGGCCAGGGCGGGCCGGTCATCCCGGGTGCCGCGCCGGGGCCCAATGGCGCGAGCAAACAGAAATAATATCAATCACTTGTCTGCTATTCGGGGACGGCGAGGTTGAATGCCGCGGTGCAACCCTGTATCTACGGGAACGGCCCGGGCGCGCGATCCGCGCCGCGAAATCGGCGCCGTTTCGCTGGGCAAGGCAGATCCATTCATCCATGCTGCGCAGGAATCGAATCGCCGTGGCGGGCTGCACAATCACCGTGAAAGGCTGAGCAAGGCGGCGATGGTGGATTTACTCGGCATGTTCCGTCGTCGTCCGGCCAAACGCGGTCCGCCCGGATTTGCGCGCTCACGCGTGGATATCACCAGCCTCGGCGACCGGATGGGCGAGATGCTGTCGAGCCCGGTGCGCGACGCGCCGCCGATTGCGCGCGAGACGCCGCTGCCGAGAGTGGAGGCGCCGCGGGGGGAAAAGCCACGCCCGACTGCCCGGGCACCGAGCAAGGTCAACGGCGCGGCGGCCCCGCGGCTGTTGAAGCGGCCGGGTTACCTCGCGGTGCATAGCGTGGAAAAAAGCTTCGGCACCCGCCAGGTCGTGCGCGGCGTCAGCATCTATGTTCGCCGCGGCGAGGCGGTGGGGCTGCTCGGACCCAACGGCGCCGGCAAGACCACGGTGTTTTACATGATCACCGGCCTGATCCCGGCCGACCGCGGCGCGATCGAGCTCGACGGCCATGACGTCACCAGATTGCCGATGTATCAGCGCGCCCGGCTCGGAATCGGATATCTTCCGCAGGAAGCTTCGATCTTTCGCGGCCTGTCGGTGGAGCAGAATATCCGCGCCGTGCTGGAAGTCGTCGAACCCTCGCGCAAGAAGCGCGAAGCCGAGCTCGATTCGCTGCTCGACGAATTCAACATCGCGCGGCTGCGCAAGACGCCGTCGATCGCCCTGTCCGGCGGCGAGCGTCGGCGCGTCGAGATCGCCCGCGCACTTGCCACCCGTCCCAACTACATGCTGCTCGACGAGCCGTTCGCCGGCATCGATCCGATCGCGGTGGGCGACATTCAGGACCTTGTCCGCCATCTCACCAATCGCGGCATCGGCGTCCTGATTACCGACCACAATGTGCGCGAAACGCTCGGCCTGACCGACCGTGCCTATATCGTCTATGCCGGGGAGATCTTGACAGAGGGAAGTCCGGACGAGATCGTCAACGATCCGGATGTACGCCGCCTTTACCTTGGCGAGGAATTCCGCCTCTAGGCCGTTTTTCCAGTCCGTCAAGCCATATACATCGTGTGTGGACTAGGATAAGCAAGAATCGGACCAACTTTCCTGGGGCCGGTTTCCTTTCCATGGCACTGACGCAGAGATTAGAGTTCCGGCAGTCGCAGTCACTGGTGATGACGCCGCAGTTGATGCAGGCGATCAAGCTCCTGCAGCTCTCCAATCTCGATCTGTCGGCCTTTGTCGAGGAGGAACTGGAACGCAATCCGCTGCTCGAACGCGCCAGCGACGGGGCCGAGCCCGCGGTGGCCGGCGAACCAGCCCCGGAGCGCGCCGAATATGCCGATTCCGAAGATTCCGGCGCTGCCTATGGCGAGGGCGCCGAGCGCGCCGAGGCCGGCGACAATTTCGAGCCGGCCCAGGAGGAATGGATGAACAGCGACCTCGGCAGCCGCGCCGAGATCGAGCAGACCCTCGACACCGGCCTCGACAATGTGTTTCCCGAGGAGCCCGCCGAGGCCGCCGCGCGGACCGCGCAGGATGCGGCGCCGACGGCCTATACCGAGTGGGGTGGCGGCGCCTCCAACGACGACGATTATAATCTCGAAGCGTTTGTGGCGGCGGAGACCACCCTCGGCGGTCATCTCGCCGAGCAGCTCGCGGTGGCCTTCACCGCTCCGGCGCAACGCATGATCGGGCAATATCTCATCGACCTCGTCGACGAGGCGGGTTATCTGCCGCCGGACCTGGGACAGGCCGCCGCGCGGCTCGGCGCATCGGCCGCCGCCGTCGAGGCGGTTCTCGCGGTGCTGCAGAAGTTCGATCCGCCCGGCGTCTGCGCGCGCAGCTTGTGCGAGTGCCTCGCGATTCAGCTCCGCGAGCTCAATCGCTACGATCCGGCGATGCAGGCGCTGGTCGAGCATCTGGATCTTCTGGCCAAGCGCGACATCGCGGCCTTGCGCAAATTATGCGCTGTCGATGACGAGGACATTGCCGACATGATCGGCGAAATACGTCGTCTCGATCCGAAGCCGGGTCTGAAATTCGGCGCGTCGCGGGTGCAGACCATGGTGCCGGACGTCTATGTGCGGCCGGGTCCCGACGGCGGCTGGCATGTCGAACTCAACAGCGACACCTTGCCGAGGGTACTGGTCAACCAGATCTACTATACCGAACTGTCGAAGACGATCCGCAAGGACGGCGACAAATCCTATTTCACCGATTGCCTGCAGAACGCGACCTGGCTGGTACGCGCGCTCGACCAGCGCGCCCGCACCATCCTGAAAGTCGCCACCGAAATCGTGCGCCAGCAGGATGGCTTCTTCACCCATGGCGTCGCCCACTTGCGACCGCTCAACCTGAAAGCGGTCGCGGATGCGATCCAGATGCACGAATCGACGGTGTCGCGCGTGACCGCCAACAAATACATGGCGACCAATCGCGGCAGTTTTGAATTGAAGTATTTTTTCACCGCGTCGATCGCGTCGGCCGACGGCGGCGAAGCCCATTCGGCGGAGGCGGTCCGCCACCACATCAGGCAGATGATCGATGCCGAGAGCCCGTCGGCCATCCTCTCGGACGACACCATTGTGGAACGATTGCGGGAAACCGGCATTGATATCGCCCGCCGCACCGTGGCGAAATACCGGGAGGCCATGCGAATCCCGTCCTCGGTGCAGCGCCGCCGCGATAAACAGAGCACGCTTGGCAATGCCCTCTCGGCGCCCGCCATATCCGACCGTTCCCGGGACACCGCGCCGGCATGATTGCGCGGAGGCCAAATCGGAATAGTGTCGATCCCGCATGAATGTGCCGACCTGCACCCCATTCGAGGCATTGAAATGACTCTCCGGATTTCGGGAAAAAGCATCAGCCTCGGCGAGGCGCTTCGCGCCCGCGTCAGCGAACGCACCGATGAAGTCCTGCGCAAATATTTTGACGGCAGTTATTCCGGCCACATCACGCTGAGCAAGGATGGGATCGGCTTTCGTACTGACTGTGCGCTGCACCTCGATTCCGGGATCACGCTGGAGGCCGCTTCCAACGCGGCCGACGCCTATGCCAGCGCCGACCAGGCCCTGCTGATGATCGAGAAGCGGTTGCGCCGCTACAAGAGCCGGCTCAAGGACCGCTCGGCCCGCAAGGCCTATGCGGCTTCGGCGGCGCTGGCGGAGATGGACGCGCCGGTGCTTGATGCCCCGAGCTATGTCATCGAGGCCCCGGCGGAAGGCGACGATGAGATCACCGGCTACAATCCCGTCATCATCGCCGAGGCGACGACATCGCTGAAGCGGCTTTCGGTCAGCGAAGCCGTGATGGAGCTCGATTTGACCGGCGCTGCCTGCATCGTGTTCCAGCACGGCTCGAGCGGCCGGGTGAACATCATTTACCGGCGGGCAGACGGCAATGTCGGCTGGGTCGACCCCCCTGCGGTCAAGTCGGGGGTTTAATGGGTAATTGGCATTGACGCCTCAGGGCACCCTCCCTATGGTCCGCCGCCCCAAGGAATGGGGCGGGAAAAGAGCGCCGGGAACCGCTTCACGGCAGTTGGCACCGGTCTTGCGTTGGGGTAGGAGAAGGCCCGTTGAAGCGCCAGTTCGGACCCGGACTTTAGGCCTCCTCCCGCCCCATCTTCTTGACGCCGCCGCTCTGGCACCTATTTCGAAACCTGACGGTTCACCTCGGAACGCCGCATGACGATTACCGATCTGGTCGCACCCGAGGCGATTCTCCCGGCGTTGAAGGTCAACAGCAAGAAGCAGGCGTTGCAGGAACTGGCGGCGCGGGCAGCCAGCCTGACCGGGCAGAACGAGCGCGCGGTGTTCGAGGTTCTGCTACAGCGCGAGAAGCTGGGAACCACTGCGGTCGGCTATGGCGTCGCCATCCCGCACGGCAAGCTTCCCAAGCTGGAAAGGCTGTTCGGCCTGTTCGCGCGGCTCGAACGCCCGATCGATTTCGAGGCGATGGACGGCCAGCCGGTCGATCTGGTGTTCCTGCTGCTGGCGCCTGAAGGCGCCGGGGCCGACCATCTGAAAGCGCTGGCCCGAATCGCGCGGCTGCTGCGCGATCAGGACGTTGCCAAGAAGCTGCGCGCCTCGCGCGACGCCCAGGCGATCTATTCGGTGCTGGCGCTGCCGCCGGCGAGCGCGGCCTGAGTCCTTTGGTTCCGATTGCAAGCGGCCTGATTTTCGGCAAGGGCACGCAAAAACGCGCCGGGTCAAAAACAATACGCGGGGCTGGCCTCGGCTGGGGACAGACACCCGCGTATCGCGAATTCTCTTCGACGGTGGGCAGCCTCAGACCACCGCACCGGCTACGTCAGTGCACGCTGACGGCCTGCAATTCGTTGCTCCAGGCATTCGCGATCGCGGCCTCGCGGCTGTCGGTCAGCATGATCGGCGTGCCGTCTGCCGCGTGGAGCGCAAAAAGCTTCAGTCCCGGTGCGATCCGCGGCGCCTGAGGAAACAATCCCGGCACGTCCTCGGAGCGGATCTGCTTCACATAGGCGATATGACCCTCGCCCAGATTGGCCAGCGCCTCGGGAGAGACGCTCGTCGATTCAAACCCAACATTACCTTCAGTCATGGTCTCGACTCCTCTGTCAGACTAAGCGGTCGAGTCCGCTACTCGTTCCATTATTCGTGTTCATTGATAGCGATTGTCTTAACGACTTTTTCCGGCTCAGGCCGGGCGAGATCGACCGACAACAGCCCGTTTTTCAAATCCGCGCCCAGCACGAGCATCCCCTCCGCCAGCACGAAGGTGCGCTGGAAGTGGCGCGCGGCGATGCCGCGATGGATGTATTGCCGGGCCTTGTCGTCGTGCTGGCGGCCCCGGATCACGAGCTGGTTTTCCTCAATGGTTACATCAAGTTGGTCACGGGTAAAACCCGCCACCGCGAGCGTGATGCGCAGCCTTTCGGGCTGGCCGCTGGAACGGTCGCAGCGCTCGATGTTGTAGGGAGGATAACCGTCGGCGCCTTTGACGACGCGATCGAGCGCACGCTCGATCTCGTCGAACCCCAGCAGGAACGGACTGGATAACGAGGGAACACGAGACATAGTTTACAAAGTCCTCTCGAAGCGACTTTGGCGTTCAGGGCCCTTGCGGCGCCCTTGGTCGACCGGCTGGCGGATTTGCCCCCCGGTCACGAAGCAATATGGGCATGATCCAAAGGGTGTTCAAGCACCCCGGGAACCGGCCCTGCTTCACCTCGCCCGCTTGCGGGGGGAGGTCGGCGCGAAGCCGGGTGGGGCTCTCTCCACACGGACCCCCACCCCAGCCCTCCCCCGCAAGCGGGAGAGGGAGCGCACTTCCTTCGCAGTAGCAATCGGACCCAATCTCATCACGCTTTAGCGGCCTCGTGGTTCGAGACGGTGCGCCGGGAGACCGGCAAGGAGTAGGTGGTGCAAGTCCACTGCGATGAAGGAGTAGCGATCCACATCGGCCCCAAGCCGTGCGTGGTCGTCCGCGAGGGCGAGCGC
>JBDTKD010000366.1:0-4924 GCA_039935515.1 Bradyrhizobium sp. | reverse complement strand
GGAAGGCTGCGTTTTGGGCGGCATGGGTTCCGGCTTCACCTGGTCCGGCGCGACGATATCGACGGCGATGGGCTCGGCGGTGACCGAACTGAATGGATGCACTTCGGCAAACAACAGCATCATTGCGAGCGCCGACAGATGGACGAGCGCCGACGCGGCGATGCCTGAACGTATGAACCCTGCTAGTTTCACCGTACTCGATCAACGTTTCGACGTCGCGCCCCGGCGCTCAGCATAGCGGGCATTGCCGCCGCGCGGTTCGGTTTTTTGGCCGGGGCGCGAGGATGATCGGCGGGGTGTATCCGCAAGGCCACGGCCGGCCTCAATCCCATTTCGGCGCAAAGCCAAAATCGGTCAGCCGGCCTTTGGCGCTTCCCATCAGGGAAATCTGGCGCATATCCGCATCCGACAGCGCAAAGTCGAAAATGTCGATATTTTCCGACAGCCGCTCGATCCGCGAGGTGCGCGGGATCGCGGAAACATTTTGTTGCACAAGCCAGCGCAGGCAAACCTGCGCCGCGGTCTTGCCGTGGGCCTGCCCGATCCGCGCCAGGGTCTGGTCGTTCTTGATGCGGCCCCTGGCAATCGGACTATAGGCGACGACCGCAAGGCCGTTGCGCGCGCATGCCTCCCGCACCTTGGTCTGGTCAAGATAGGGATGGTATTCCACCTGATCGCACACCAGCGGCTCCGGGCAGGCCGCGACGGCCTCCTCAATCAAAGCCACCGTGAAATTCGAGACGCCGATGTGCCGGCACAGGCCGAGTTTCTTGACATGCGCCAGCGCCCCCAGCGTCTCCGGCAACGGCACCCGCGGATTTGGCCAATGCAGCAACAACAGATCGACTTCGGACAAATGCAGCCTGGTCAGGCTCTCCTTGGACGAACGTTCGAGATCGTTCGGTGCAAAATGCGTGGTCCAGACCTTGGTGGTCACGAACAATTCGTCGCGTTTCGCTCCCGATGCCCGCAGGCCGTCGCCGACCTCGCGCTCGTTCTCATAGACTTGAGCCGTGTCGATATGGCGGTAGCCGAGCCTTACGGCCTGTTCGACCAGACGCGTGCAGGGTCGTCCGCGCAGCTCCCAGGTACCGAGCCCGATCGCAGGGATTTTGGCGCCGTTGGCCTCGACGAACTGCATGGATGGGTTCTCGAACGTCCGGACCGCTATTATGTCCCGCCGGGCGCACGCTGCCAACATGGCCGCGGGTTGACGCGCTCAGACCGGCGAGGGATGGGGGGCCAAAGCGGCAAACACCGTTTCCGGGGCGTGGGCTATCACGGCAAGAAGCGCCCGTGCGGGGCCGCGCGGGAGGCGTTTGCCCTGCTCCCAGTTGCGGATGGTCTCGACCGGTACGCCGAGCCGGGCGGCAAATTCGAGTTGCGTCAGTCGCGCGCGGCGGCGCAGGTCGCGAACCGCCGGGGCCGGTGCCGCCAAAGGCAACGCCGGGGCGAGCGGAAACTCCCGGCCGTCACGCAATTCGACGATCCGCCCGTCCGCTTTCAGCCGCAGCCGCATGTCCCACCCCGCGCCTGCCGGCATAGTCGGCGATGCGCGTTAAGGTTCAATTACCTGTTTTTAGTTCCCTCCAAGGATTCCCGGCGTGCAAAAAGCCAATGGTGAACGATCATGGCGGCCACGTCGCCATACCTACCCGCCGCGCTACAGCATTCGGCGCAAGGCGCGAACAAAAAACCCCGGCAGGAAAGCCGGGGCCCTTGCTGTTGATGATCGCGAAATCGCGCCACGTTGCCGTCAGCAACCCTGATCGGCCGTCTGTGTCGGCTTCGCACCCTGGGCCTGCTGCGCCGCGGTGGGCTGGCCCTGCTGTTGTCTCTGAGCATCCTGTGAGGATGCCGCCTTTTCTCCGGCCGCGCGGTTCATCGCCGCAGTCGGCGGTTGCGTCTTGTCATTGGCCGGTGCGGTGCCGACCGTCTGACCGGTGTAGCCGGGCGTAGGGCCGGAGCCCGCGTCCTTGCCACGGGTATTGCAGGGACCGGCTTGAGCCGTGGCGATTCCCATCACCAACACGGCGCAGCCTGCGAGAACGTACTGTTTCATCATCGCCTCTCCTTGTTCCATTCCTCGATGCCTGGCGTCTTCGGCGCCACCTGAGGATTTAGGGAAACAAAGGTGTTGGGCGCTGGTTCCTGCCAAGTGCAGAAAGGTTTGCCAGAGCGGGTCGCAAGACGAGTTAGGCCAGCCGTTGGCGACAGCCGCGGCGCCCTCGGCTATTTCAAACCGAACCACAGGGTGGCGATACCAAGAAACGAGAAGAATCCGACCACATCTGTGACCGTGGTGACGAACGTGCCCGAAGCCACCGCTGGATCGGCCCGAACCCGCTCCAGCGCCATCGGGATCAGGATGCCACCCAGCGCGCCCGCCACCAGATTGCAGATGATCGCCAGGCCGATCACGATGCCAAGCCCGGGAATCTTGAACCAGGCCACGGCGGCGATGCCGGTGATGACGGCAAAGGCGAGACCGTTGACGAGCCCGACCAGACCCTCGCGCATCACGACGCGGAGGCCGTTGGATGAGCCAAGTTCCCGGGTCGCCAGCGCGCGTACTGCAACGGTCATGGTCTGGGTCGCGGCATTGCCGCCCTGGCTTGCCACGATCGGCGCCAGCACCGCCAGCGCCACCATTTTCTGCAGTTCGCCCTCGAACAGGCCGAGCACCGAGGAGGCGAGAAAGGCCGTGGCAAGATTGACCAGCAGCCAGTTGAAGCGTCCCCTGGCAATGGTCCAGACGTTGTCGGACAGTTCTTCGTCGCTGGTGACGCCGCCCAGCGCCTTGAGGTCTTCGTCGGCCTCCTCCTCGATCACGTCGACCACGTCGTCGATGGTGATGACGCCGACCAGCCGGTTCGTGGTGTCAACGACCGGGGCGGCGACCAGATTGTATTTGCCGAACATCCGCGCCACTTCTTCCTGGTCGTCCAGGACGGACACGCGCTGGCGGTTTTCGTCGACGATATCGCTCAGCGACACCGGCCTTCGTGAGCGCAGCACCGCATCCAGCGATATGGCGCCCTGCCAGTGCCTGTTGTCATCGACCGCGTAGATTTCGTAGAACCGGTCCGGCAGGTCCCGGTTGTCGCGCATGTAGTCGATCGCCTGCCCGACCGTCCAGTCGGGTGGCACCGCGATGAATTCGGTCTGCATCCGCCGCCCGGCGGAGTTTTCTGGATAAAGCAGGCTGCGCTCGAGGGCATCGCGCTCCAGGGGCGGCAGTTTCTCGAGGATTTCCTCCTTGTCCTGTTCGTCGAGGCTTTCGAGCAATTCGACGGCGTCATCGGATTCCAGTTCGCGAACGCCTTCGGCGACGGTTTCGGGCTCGAGTTCCTCGAGGATTTCCTCGCGGACGGCGTCGTCGACTTCGTTGAGCGCCGAAAAATGGAAATCCTCGCCGGTCAATTCCACAAGGTTGACCCGGTCTTCGGGTTCAAGCGCCTCGATCAAATCGCCGAGATCGGCCTCATGCAGTTCGGCCACGATTTCGCGCAGCAGGGCCGCGTTGGTATCATGAATGGCGCGCGCGATCTGCTCGACGAATTCGCGGCGAATTTCGCCATTTTCGTCGCGCATCGGGAGCCGGTCGAGCACCGGCGGTCCGGCAACGTCCACTTCCTCGGCCATGCCGCGCCTCGCCGGTTTGACAGATTTGCTGAACTCGTCTGAGTGGTCGCTTCACGCATTACCCAATGGGCAACACCGAGCGCAATGAAAAACATGCAGCGGCAAACCGGACCCTTGAGGTTGATCCACGCCCTGGCGGCGGCGCTTGTCGCCTCAATGGCGTGCACGGCGGCGGCGGGTGCAGCGGGCTGTCCGCGGAAGGACGCGCTCAATACCGCGCGCGTGCTGGCGGTCGATGCCGCCACCACCCCGCGGGTCGGGCTGAAGAGCTTTCCGCAGACGCTACCGCTCGGCGACCACGAAGTCGTGCTGACATTCGATGACGGGCCGTGGCCGCCGACAACGCGGCGGGTATTGGCGGCGCTGGCCCATGAGTGTGTTCGCGCGACGTTCTTCGTGATCGGCAAGTCGGCCTCGGAACATCCGGACCTGGTGCGGCGGATTGCAGCCGAGGGCCATAGCATCGGACATCACACCTGGAGCCATCCCAGCCTGGCGCGGATCCCGCCCGAGCAGGCCGTCGAGCAGATCGATCGTGGCATCGCCGCGGACGAAATGGCCCTGCACGGCGTCGCCACCACCACCCCAAGCACGCCGTTCTTCCGTTTTCCCGGCTTCGAGAGCACGCCCGCGACGCTCGACCTGCTGCAATCCCGCGGCATCGTCGTGTTCGGCGCCGACCTTTGGGCCAGCGACTGGAACCCGATGACGCCGAAGCAGGAACTGAAGCTGATCACCGACCGGCTCGAAATTGCCCGCAAAGGCATCATTTTGTTCCACGACTCCAAGGCGCGGACCGCCGCCATGCTGCCGGCCTTTCTGCGCTATCTCAGCGACCATCGCTATCGCGTGGTCCATCTGGTGGCGGCCGCGCCCGGCGCCCGTGCCGGGCTGACGCCAAAACCGGCCATCAAGCCCCCCGATTAAGGTGCCGTTCATGCCACGGCGGCTAATGACAGCTTGGAGATGGAAATGTTGGTGCTTCATGAACTGTAAGCTTGGTGTTCGGGCGCGGGCATGGGCTGCCTTATGCGTGGGATTGTTGGGCTGCATCGCCACACAGACCGCGTCGGCCGCCGATTGTCCCGGCCATCCCGATGCCATTGGCACCTCGCGAACGCTGGTGGTCGATCCACGGGAGCACCCCCGGATCGGCACCATGCAATATCCGGAAACGCTGCCGCTCCGGGATCACGAGGTGGTGCTGTCGTTCGACGACGGGCCACTGCCCCGCAACAGCAACCAGATTCTCGACATTCTCGCCTCGCAATGCGTGAAG
>JBDTKD010000365.1:0-5016 GCA_039935515.1 Bradyrhizobium sp. | reverse complement strand
CGGCACGAACCCGTAGAGGATGATTCGCATCCTATCCCGGACCCTATCGATCCTTCGGCGAAAATCGAGTGGTCGCCGGCCTGGTCGCTGCGCGACCAGCGCTTCCGATATCTGCCAACCGGTCTGTGTTACTTCTTCTATCGGGACTTCCACGCCGATTCCAACGGCTGCGCCGCCGGCAACACGCTCCAGGAAGCCATCGTCCAGGGGTTTCTCGAACTCGTGGAGCGTGATGCCTACGCCATCTGGTGGTACAATCGCTTACAGCGATCGGCGGTCGATCTCGACGAGTTCGACGATTCCTACATCCGCGATATCAAGACCCAATTTACCGGTGCCGGACGCAGGCTGTGGGTGCTCGACGTCACCAACGATCTCGGCGTTCCCACCTATGTCACGATCCTGCACTGGATCAAGGATGGCCAGGAGAATATCGAGTTTGGTTCCGGCGCGCATTTCGATCGCCGCATTGCCCTGCTGCGTTCGCTGACCGAGCTCAGCCAGTTCCTGTCCATTGGACTGATGGGCGGCGGAAGTGGCGACAAGTCGAGCCTCGACGGCGTCACGCCATTGCGCCTGGAGAACTATCCGTTCCTGATCCCAGCGGGCCGTCCGACGGTGGCGCCGAAACTCGGTATCAACGTACTGCTCGACAGCGCGCGCGACCAGGTCGAAGCCTGCGTCGAGATCGCCCGGCGCGCAGGCTGCGATTTCCTCGTGCTCGATCAGACCCGGCCCGACGTCGAGGTCCCGGTGGCGCGAGTGATCGTTCCGGGCTTGCGGCATTTCTACCGCCGCCTCGGGCCGGGCCGGCTTTATGACGTTCCGGTCAAACTCGGCTTGCTCGATCGCCCGTTGCCGGAAGACGAACTCACACCGTTCCTTCCGCACACTTGAAGGGTGCTTCGGCTTGCGCGCTCCTGGAAAGAAGCGAGGGCGAAAGACCGCAGCCAGCATTGCTGCCCGGCTGAACGAGCACGTCGCGCTCGACGCGCAGGCCGACGGCAGCCTCGCCGCCTGCTTCGACGGCTATTCGACCGGGCTGGGAAAGTTCAGCGCCGCCGCCGTCGATCGGGCGCAGAGGTTGCGCACCGGCCTGCCGCTCGATGCGTTCACCTCCGGTGGCGGCAACGCTGGCGATCAGGAAATGGATCTCCTGGTGCGGCGCCTGGCGCGGCGCGGTCTTCTGGAATACCGCCTCGCGCGTTCGGATGAAGCCAGGAACGAGGTCGTCATCGAACCCCAGGTTTCCGATTACTGGCCGCAAATACCGGCGCTTGGCGGCGCCGATTTGATCGTGCTGTCGCGGTTTGCCTATCTGCGCCGGCGCGGCAAGGAGATGATCCTGGAATCGCCGCGCGCCGCCGCGCTGTTCCGGATCGGCAATCCCAGGCTCGTCTCCTTCCTCGCTCTGCTCGTCACGCCGCACAGCATCAACAAGCTGCGGCGGCAGGACGGATTTCCCGGGCTCGAGCTTCTCGCTTTGCTGGTGGATTGCCGGATTCTCTTCAGGATCGACACCGCCGGTGGCGATGGCCTGCGCGCCAATGAAGGCGACGACAACCTCGTTCTCTGGGATTTTCACGACCTGCTGTTCCATACCCACAGCACCGAAGGGCGGCAGGCCAACCCGCTGGGCGGGGTCTATCCCTATGCGGGCGTGATGCCGCCGCCACCCGCGATACGCTCACGCTGGCCCGGGAAGAAAATCGACCTGGGCAAGGCCTCGGCCGCCTCGCCGGCAGCTCTTCCACCGATCGCAAGGCTGCTGCGCGAGCGGCATTCGACGCGCGACTTCGATGACCGGCAACCGATGACACTGGCCGAGCTCGCGCGGTTTCTCGACTGCACCATGCGAATCCAGTCCAAATGGAAGAGCCGGCTCGACCTCGGCGGCGGCCCTCTGGTCGCCTATACGACGCGGCCATATCCGTCCGGCGGCAGCAGCTATGAGCTTGAGCTTTATCTTGCCATCGCCAATTGCGAAGGGCTGGCCCGCGGCTTTTATCATTATGACGCCGACCGGCATGCGTTGGTGCCAATCGAGGTCCGCGCGCCCGAGCTTGACGCGATGCTGACTGCGGCCGGGTTTGCCATGGACGCGTCCGGGCCGCCGCAGATCCTGCTGACGATCGCGGCCCGCTTTGGCCGGGTGTCCTGGAAGTACAGCTCGATCGCCTATTCGCTTATTCTGAAGGACGTCGGGGTCCTGATCCAGACGCTCTATCTGGCCGCGACCGGCATGGGGCTCGGGGGATGCGCGATCGGGACCAACAATATCGAGCTGTTCGCCAAGATGACGGGAATCGAATTCCACGTCGAAGGTCCGGTCGGTCAATTTGCGCTGGGCCGCGGCGCGCCGGACAACGAGTAATATAAGGGCACTGCGCATGGATGAGCCCGATCAGGAACAAGGCGGCAGCCGCGTCCCCGCGATTGCAGGCCTCGCCGTCGCGGCAGTCCTGCTGGTGGCGGGCCTATGGCTGGCTCATGAGCTCACCGCGGCCAGCAAGATGCAGGACTGCGTGATGTCGGGCCGTACCAACTGCAACGTCATCGAACCTGCCCGATAGGTCTCGTGTTTGATGGGTCGCAATTCAGCAAGCTTCGGCGCGCCGCTGCGACGAAAAAATCAGTTTGAAAATAGTCTAAAGGGATTTCCGGTTCGCTCGAATCATTGTTGCTTCTCCCGAGGCCTCATGGTTCGAGACGCGCGAAAGACGCGCTCCTCACCATGAGGGTCTGAGTCCTCATCCTGAGGAGCATCGCGAAGCGATGCGTCTCGAAGGATGAAGCCATTGAGGTGGAAATTGCGCTAGTTGCAGGGGTGGCGTTGACCGTCCTGGCCCCGATAACTTGCCGTCGACTGTCCGCAATACCGATTGAACCCGTCATAGATGCCATAGGGCTGGCCCGTCACGGGATAGACGACGCGATCGGGTGGAACGTTGGTGCCGGGATAGAAGTCAGGCGGCCCGTAATTGTGAAGGTAGATGTTGTCATCGCCGCGGGCGTGATGGTGATGGTGCCGGACATACATGTCAGCCGCGAATGACGGCGCCGAAACCGACAGCACCAGGATCGCGGTCGCCAGCAGCCTGAGTTTCATTGCCGTCCCCATGTTTCCACCCCTCATCCCCGAACGGGTCATCTCGTTGACATTCCGCTTGAGGCCAGACCTCGCGGCGGATCCCCCGCAGTCTAGCCCGGCCGGCGCCCGCGCGATAGCACCAGGTTGGCTGGATCGAGCCGGATCAGGTCCGCGACGTACCCAGGATGTTAGCGACCGTCCGCGCCGTCATCGCCTCCCGACCGGTGACAAGATGCCGCTTCAGGCGATCCATGGCGCGTTCCCTGATCAGGAGATCGATCAACGCCAGCCGCCTCGGCTCGTCCACCGCTTCGACCAGCAATTTCCGATAGCGATCGAAATCGTATTCCGCCACTTGATCCATCCGCCGCGCCCCGCAACCGCTGCGCGCAGTGTTTCGCAAGGCAGGAACCGGAGCAACAGCGAGACTAGCGGTTTCCCCAGGCTTGCAGATGATCGCGTCGGATTGCCAATAATGCGATCGGCGAACATCGTGATTCCGGGCGCTTAGAGCGTAGAGAATTCGCTCACCCGGGTCGTTACTTTGGAGGGGGTGCCTTAGCCATACCCGTGAGCATCCGAATTTTCCAATGACCGTCCTCGCGGACGTCTGTTGCGGTCCAAACGCCGATAAACTCAATCGGCGCCCCGCTCGGGTTTTTTCCAGTCTCACGAAATTCGCCCGTGGCGAGGGCCGCATCGGTTCCCAACGGCCAAACCTGATTCACGGTTATTTCTTGGTGATCGAATCCGGCCTTGAACCCCCCTTGGACAAGTTGTTCAATATCGGTGTGTAGTCCGGTTGGATTGACCAATACGCCTCCGCTTGCGAACAGCGCAGCGACCCCTGAAGCATCGTGCTTATTGAAGCTGTCAGCGTATGCAGAGGCGATCTTTTCTACCTCCTGCTTGACGGTAGCATCGGCAGCAACCGCCGCCGCAGGTGAGAGAAAAATGATGGATGATGCTAAAATGATGGAAAGGGTTGTTCTCACGGGACGCCCTCCATAATCCGGACAACCTGAGGCTGGCCTGTACCCGTTGTTTTGGGTCTTGGCCCCGGGTGTTCATGCGGAGCATGGCGAGGAGCCTTCGCCATATGGGAAAGGACTTCCCGCCGACAAAGCGAGCCCGGAAGGGTCGGGTCAGCTCAAAAGCGGCGCAGTCATGAAGCGCCCCGGGCCGATCGGTGAGGAAGCGCAACCGGCAGCGACTGGCCGGCCACGCCAGGCGCCTCAAGCGGTAGCCGTCCGTTAACTTTCAAGGCAGACAGCCGTCGCTGTTACGACATAGCGACGGCTTTTTGCCACCGAGTCGCCACCAGTTTGTCTGACGAATCACGTTCGTTTGATCAATCTATTGGAGGAGATACTGAAGTGGCGACAGGTACTGTGAAGTGGTTCAACGCGGCCAAGGGATATGGATTTATTCAACCGGACAAGGGCGGCAAAGATGTATTCGTGCACATCTCGGCCGTTGAAAGAGCCGGCCTGAGCAGCCTCAACGAGGGCGCCAAGGTGAGTTACGAAGAGATGGAGAACCGTGGAAAATCATCCGCGGAAAATCTGAGGGTCAGCTAAAGCCGGCTGCCAGAGATCCGCTATGGCCCTCCTCCTCGGTGACGCCTGTTCGCGCAGGTCTGGTCGGATCAGCAGCGCATCGCGGGGGGCGGCTTAATGTACAAAGCATCAAAACAATATCTGGCTGTGTCTGTGAGCGCCCTAGTCTTCTCGATTCTATTTTTGCTGGGTGCGATACTTGTCTGTACTATTCGGGCGCCCAAGATGGACGGCAATCTTGCCGCGGATGCGACCGTCCTGGAATTGAAAAAGTCGCTGCCGTAAGCCCCCGCCAAATCAAGCCACACCCAAATCGCGCGGGCTTAGGTCCGGCGCTCACACACCGCCGATAAAGGTCTCGAGCCC
>JBDTKD010000364.1:0-7163 GCA_039935515.1 Bradyrhizobium sp. | reverse complement strand
GGCGGACGCGCCCGAGATCGACGGCGCGGTGTACCTCTCCAGCCGCCGGCCGCTGCGCGTCGGCGAGATCGTCACCGGCTGCATGGGCGCGGAACCCGAGCAGATCGAGGCCGCCTATCCAGGCCTGCTGTCGATAACGGGGCCGCAGCAATATGAAAGCGTGCTGGATGCGGTGCATCGGGCGCTGCCGCCGCTGCACAACCCGCATCTCGATCTGGTGCCGCCGCAGGGGATCAAACTGACTCCGCGGCACTACGCCTATCTCAAGATTTCCGAAGGCTGCAACAACCGCTGCAGCTTCTGCATCATCCCGAAGCTGCGCGGCGACCTGGTGTCACGCCCGGCCAACGACGTGCTCTGCGAGGCGGAAAAGCTCGTCAATGCCGGGGTTAGGGAATTGCTGGTGATCTCGCAGGACACCTCGGCCTATGGTGTCGATCTGAAATATGCCGCGAGCCCATGGAAGGGCCGCGAGGTCCGCGCGAGATTTCTCGATCTTGCCCGCGAACTCGGCGAGTTCGGCGCCTGGGTCCGGCTGCAATATGTCTATCCCTATCCGCATGTCGATGACGTCATCGGCCTGATGACGGAAGGCAAAATCCTGCCCTATCTCGACATTCCCTTTCAGCACGCGAGCCCGGAAATCCTCAGGGCCATGAAACGGCCGGCGGCGCAGGACAAGACGCTCGAGCGCATCAGGAAATGGCGCGAGCAATGCCCGGAGCTGACGCTGCGCTCGACCTTCATTGTCGGCTTCCCCGGCGAAACCGATTCCGATTTCGCCTGCCTGCTCGACTGGCTCGAGGAGGCCGGGATCGACCGTGTCGGCTGCTTCAAATACGAACCCGTGGCGGGCGCATCCTCGAATGCGCTCGGCAACGCCGTGCCGGACGAGATCAAGCAGGAACGCTGGAATGCGCTGATGGCGCGGCAGCAGAAGATTTCGGCGCGCCGGCTGAAGCGCAAAGTCGGTTCGCGGCAGCAGGTCATCATCGACGAGGTCGGACCGACCGTGTCGAGGGGCCGTTCCAAGGCGGACGCGCCCGAGATCGACGGCGCGGTGTACCTCTCCAGCCGCCGGCCGCTGCGCGTCGGCGAGATCGTCACCGCCAAAATCGAGCGGGCCGACCAGTACGATCTGCACGGCAGCGTCGCCGGGTTCTGACGCCGGCCCTTGACAGCGGCGGCCGTTCGGCGGTATGGCCGCGCCATGACATTCAACCGGACCCAGCTCCGCGCCGCTTTCCGTCGTCGCTCGTTCGACGACGATGGGTCGCGCCGTGTCCGACGACAAAGCTGAACTGATCAACAGCTAGGTTTTCGAGAAGGCCGCACCCGCAACGTGCGGCCTTCTCGCGTTTTGGCCGGCTTTTCCAATCAACCGCAGGAGTTCGACATGACCAACGCTACCCATCCGTTTGACGCGCTGATGGATATCACGGCACGGCCACCCAACGTTTTCGTCAGGGGCGAAGGCTCCTGGCTGTGGGACGACCACGGCAGACGTTATCTCGACTTCGTGCAGGGCTGGGCGGTCAATTGCCTCGGCCACGCACCTCCCGTCGTCGCCGACGCGCTCGCCGCGCAGGCGAAGCGGCTGCTGTCGCCGAGTCCTGCCTTCTACAACGCGCCGAGCCTCGCGCTCGCAAAAGCCCTGGTCGAGCACAGCTGCTTCGATCAGGTGTTCTTCGCCAATTCCGGCGCCGAAGCCAACGAAGGCGCGATCAAGCTCGCGCGCAAATACGGCGCGCTGCACCGCAATGGCGCCCATGAGATCATCACCTTCGAGGGCGGCTTCCATGGCCGCACGCTGGCGACCATGTCGGCGTCCGGCAAGAAGGCCTTTGCGCCCCTGTTCGAGCCGAAAGTGCCGGGCTTTCGCAAAGCGCTGCTGAACGATCTCGCCTCGGTCGAACGCCTGATCGACGGCAACACCGTGGCCGTGATGCTGGAGCCGATCCAGGGCGAAGCCGGCGTCTGGCCCGCGAGCGATCCGTTCCTGCGGGAATTGCGGGCGCTGACCAGAGCGCGCGGCCTGCTGCTGATCGTCGACGAGATCCAGACCGGAATGGGCCGCACCGGAAAACTGTTCCACTATCAGCACGCCGGCATCGAGCCCGACATCATGACGCTGGGAAAAGGCATCGGCGGCGGCGTGCCGCTGGCGGCGCTGCTTGCCGTTGAACGCGCCTGCTGTTTCGAACATGGCGACCAGGGCGGCACCTTCAACGGCAATCCACTGATGTGCGCGGCGGGACTTGCGGTGCTCGAACAGGTCGCGGCGCCGGAATTCCTGAAATCGGCGGTCGATGCCGGGCTGTTTCTGGAAAGCGAGCTGCAACGGCAGTCGGCGCGGCACGGTCTCGGCGAAGTCCGAGGCCGCGGGCTGTTGCTGGCGCTCGACCTCAAACTGCCGATTGCCGCCTCGATCGCCGCCCAGGCATTCGAAGCCGGCGTGCTCCTGAACGCGCCGCAGCCGGACGCCCTGCGCTTCATGCCGGCGCTCAACGTCACCCGCGACGAGATCGCGGCACTGGTCGACGTTCTCGACACCATCCTGACGAAAATAGGCGCCGCAAGGTGCGTGGCATTAGCAGTCCGTCACAACACTATGGCCTGAAGATCGCGGCCCCCGTGGTCGCCCTGCCTTCGAGGTCGGTATGCGCCTTGGCGGCGTCCTTCAGCGCGTAGGCGTGGTTGATGGGCACGTGCAGCTTGCCATTGATGACGGCGGCGAACAGGGTGTCGGCGCCCTCCAGCAATTCCGAACGCTTGCCGATGTAGTCGTTGAGCTTCGGCCGGGTTGCGAACAGCGAACCATGCGTGTTGAGCTCGGCGATGGCAAATGGCGGCACCGGACCCGAGGCGTTGCCGAAGCTCACGAACATGCCGCGCGGCTTCAGGCAGGACAGCGAGCCCGGAAACGTCGTCTTGCCGACGCCGTCGTAGACCACGTCGCAGAGTTCGTTGCGGCTGATCTGCTTCACGCGCGCGACGAAATCCTCGTCGTTGTAGAGGATGACATGATCGCAGCCATTGGCGAGCGCGAGGTCGGCCTTGGCCTTCGAGCCCACCGTGCCGATGACATGCGCCCCGAGCGCCCTCGCCCATTGGCAGGCGAGCAGGCCGATGCCGCCCGCAGCGGCGTGAATCAGGACCCGATGGCCCTGCTCGATCCTGAAGGTCTTGTGCAGGAGATACCAGACCGTCAGCCCCTTCAGCATCAGCACGGCGCCCTGCTCGTAGGTGATATGGTCGGGCAGCTTGACCAGTTTTTCCCAGGGGATGTTGCGTTCCGAGGCGTAGGCGCCGAGGTTGTGGTAATAGGCGACGCGATCGCCGGGATGAAAATTGGTCACGCCGGGCCCGACCGCCACCACTTCACCGGCAGCTTCATTGCCGGCGATGAACGGCAGTTGCGGCGCCTTGTACAGACCGCTGCGATAGTACACGTCGATGAAGTTGAGGCCGACGGCATGCTGGCGGATGCGCACCTCGCCGGCTTCGGGTGCCGGCACGTCCACCGCCTCATAGACCAGCGCCTCGGGGCCCCCCACCTTGTGGACGCGAACGGCCTTGGTCATATCGGCTTCTCCCTCGCGAGTTCTCGCGTTGCCTTGCGATCCCAAGCGAAAGCCATCGAGGCCAGGTTGTCAACTCAGGGTCCCTCAAAACCGCTGCGATGGACTAATGAGGGGTGTTTTTCCGATTGCGCTTGGCGAGGACGTTGAAGGCCTCGACCGCGGCCGAAAACGCGATCGCGAAATAGATGTAGCCGCGCGGGATATGAAACTTGAATCCGTCCGCCACCAACGCGACCCCGATCAGCACCAGAAACGCCAGCGCCAGCATCTTGGTGGTCGGATGCTCCGCGACGAATCGCGCCACCGGGCCGGAGGACAGGTACATCACGAGGCAGGCGATGACGACCGCCGCGATCATGATTTCGAGATCCTGCGCCATTCCGATCGCGGTGATGATCGAATCCAGCGAGAACACGATGTCGATGACAATGATCTGAACGATCACCCAGAACACCCCGGCCTTTGGCGCATCGCCGCTGGTCTTCTCGCGCGCTTCCACTTCGGCATGGATTTCATGGGTCGCCTTCGCGATCAGAAACAGCCCGCCGCCAATCAGAATGATGTCGCGCCACGACAGCGCGATGCCCTGCACGGAGAGAACGGCCTGCGTCAGCCCGATCAGCCACACCAGCAGACTGAGCAGCAGGATGCGGAATAGCAGCGCCAGCAGAAGTCCGATCTGGCGCGCCCGCTTTGCCTGCGCCGGCGGGATGCGTGAGACCACCACCGACAGGAAGATGACATTATCGATGCCGAGCACGATCTCCAGCGCGGTCAGGGTCAGCAACGCCGCCCAGGCTTCCGGGCTGGACCATAACGCGATCATGCGCTGAACGACCGCATTCGCCGGATCACCGCATCGCTGCCCACGACATAGGCGGCGATCGCACAGAGACCGATGGTCACGGCAGCGCCAACCTGAAAATCGCGCGTCAGCGTGAAGACGGCGAGCAGCGCCCAGACTCCGATCAGCGACAGCGTAAGCCCGCGCAGCCGCATCACGCGGAGAGGATGCAGCGTGTGAAACGGCGCGAACGTGAGGGCGATCAGCAGCGCGATGCCAAGGCTCGACAGCGCCGGCGGCCAATGCAGCAGAAAAAGGTAGAATGCAGCGGCGTTCCACAGTGCGGGAAATCCGCGAAAGCAATTGTCCGGCGCTTTCATGCGGCGATCGGCGAAATAAAGTGCGCCGGAGACGACGATGCCGATGCCGAGCAGTGGAGCAAAAAGCGGAAGCAACAGGCCGCTCGCGGTGATCGCGTAGGCCGGCACGAAGACATAGGTCACGAAGTCGACTACGAGGTCGAGCACCTCGCCCGACCAGTCCGGCAACGCGCGCTCGACATCGAACCGCCGCGCCAGCGGGCCGTCGATGGCGTCGATCACCAGCGCCACCCCGAGCCAACCGAACATTGCCGTCCAATGCTCGCGCACCGCCTCCAGCAATGCGAGCAGCGCCACGCCCGCGCCAAGCGCGGTGAAGATGTGCACGGAAAATACGACGGCCCTGGCGCGCGGCGGTGCCGACGATTCCTGCTGGTTTGCCTGATCCATTTGCCCGGCAGTGCTATCAGGAATCGCCCCGATTTGCACATTCGTGCTTGCGGCGTTCCGCCGCGCAAACCGACGACCTGTCGAGGCCGCGTTACGGCTTGAAAATGCCGCCGGGAACATCAATTGTCCTGAAATGAAAGATAGATCCGGCATATACGATGTCGTGGTGGTCGGCGGCGGTCCGGCCGGGCTCGCAGCCGCTGTCGCAGTTGCGGAAACCGGCGCGAATACCGCCCTGATCGCGCGCCGCCTGCCCTATGCCGACAATCGCACCACGGCGCTGCTCGGTGGTTCCGTCGATCTCCTGCGGCGCCTTGACGTCTGGTCGCGCTGCGCCGGCGAGGCGGCTGCATTGCGGACTATGCGGCTGGTCGACGATACCGGCCGGCTGATCCGCGCGCCGGAGGTCCGATTTTCTTCCGATGAGATCGGTCTCGACCAGTTTGGCTACAACGTCGAAAACCGCGCGCTGATGTCGGCGCTGGAACAGCGCGCGGCCGGATTTTCGAACCTGACGCGGATCGACGATGAGGCCGAAGCGATCAAGCCGGAACAGGCCGATGTTGCCGCTCGCACCCGGCAGGGCAAATTGCTGTACGGCCGCCTTGTGGTCGGCGCCGACGGGCGGCAGTCGCTCTGTCGCGCGGCAGCCGGCATCGAGATCAGGCATCGCGAACTCGGCCAGGCGGCGCTGACCTTCAACGTCGGCCACTCACGGCCGCATCGAGATGTCTCCACCGAGTTTCATACGCCGCAGGGACCGTGCGTGTTCGTGCCGCTGCCGGGCGACCGCAGCAGCGTGGTGTGGGTTGCAACCCGGGCGGAGGCCGAGCGCCTCGGCGCGCTGACCGACCCGCAATTGTCGGAAGCTGCGGAAATGCAATCGCACTCCATTCTCGGCCGCCTCCACGTGGAACCGGGACGCCATTTGTTTCCGCTTGCGATCGAGCGGCCCCGACGGTTTGCGCAGCATCGCATCGCGCTGGTCGGCGAAGCCGCTCATGTTCTGCCGCCGATCGGCGCGCAGGGCCTGAACATGGGATTGCGCGACGCCGGCGACATCGCTGACGCGGTGCGGGACGCGATCCTTGCGGGTGAGGATCCGGGTGCGCCGTCACTTCTGGACCGTTACAATTCGACCCGGCGCGCCGATGTCGCCAGCCGCATGTTTGCGATCGATATTGCGAACCGTTCCCTGCTGAGCGATTTCCTGCCCATGCAAACCCTGCGCGCGGCCGGACTTCACCTGGTTGGGTCGTTTGGACCGCTACGACGCATCGCCATGCGCGAGGGCCTGGCGCCGTCCTGGCGCGTGGCGCGGCGGGTGCACTGATCGAAACCGATGAAGATCGGCCGGAAATACGGCAATGCCGGATTGAGAACGTCGACCGTGGGGGTCTTTTTATCTTGCCGGCCCCGGTCGGATCGCCGCATGGGCGCCACAGCAGGTTAATTCGACGGTTTGCCCCTAGCATCGGCCACAATCATGGTCTATTCGACGAGCTATGATGAAAACGCGGACCGCCAAATTCCAGATCGGACAAATCGTCCGCCACCGGATCTATTCGTTCCGGGGCGTGGTGTTCGATATCGATCCGGAATTCAACAATACCGAGGAATGGTGGCTGTCGATCCCCGAAGAGGCCCGGCCACACAAGGATCAGCCGTTCTATCATCTGCTTGCCGAGAACTCGGAATCGGAATATGTCGCCTACGTATCCGAGCAAAATCTGTTGCCCGACGATTCCGGCGAGCCGATCCGGCACTCGCAGGTCGCCGAGATTTTTGTCAGAGACAAATCGGGCGGTTATCGACCCCGGAACCCGTCGCTGAACTGAACTCGCGGCTCCGTGGCCCGGATGCAGCGCAGCGAAGCAATCCAACCCTTGCGTCATTCCGGGGCGCGCGTGAGCGCGAACCCGGAATCTCGAGATTCCGGGTTCGATGCTTTTGCGTCGCCCCGGAATGACGGCTGAAAGCACGCGCCGATCTCAGCGGCCGACCAGCCGGTCGGCGAAATAGGCG
>JBDTKD010000363.1:0-7051 GCA_039935515.1 Bradyrhizobium sp. | reverse complement strand
GCATCGAGTTCGCCGTCGAGCAGCGCGTGAAGCAGAACTTCAGCCTCCTCACAGGTCATTTCGGTTGCTCCTGTTCCGCCGTCCATGCCGACCGCAGCATGGCGCGGGCGCGCGCCAGACGGGACATCACGGTGCCGACCGGCGCCTCGACGATGTCGGCGATCTCGCGATACGAAAGATTGTGAATCTCGCGCAATACCAGCGTCTCCCTGAACGGCTCGGCCAGCGCGGCCACAAGCTCCTGGACCGTCGCTGCCTCCCGCTGGCGCAGCATTTGGGTCTCCGGTGTTTCTGGCGCTTCGTGCCATAGCGGCGTCAGCTCGGCGTGGTCGGGTGCATCGTCGACAAGGCCAGTGGGCGAACCGGCGCGGCGGGCGAATTCGGCGCGACAGACATTGCGCAGGATCGCGAACAGCCAGGGCTTCATCGCCGGCCCGCGATAGCTGTCGAAATGCTTCAGCGCGCGCAAATAGCATTCCTGCACCGCGTCCTCGGCGTCGGATGCATCGCGGAGCAGGTAGCGCGCCAGCGTATAGGCATCGTCAAGATGCGGCAGCGCGGCGTCGCGAAACCGCCGCGCTCTGTCGGTGTCGTCGAAGGAAAAATTGACCGGCATCGCCCCTCGTCCGGCGTTCGCGGAAAATCCATCGACCCGGCCGGCCTCGATCCGCCGGCCGGGCATTGCTGTGATGCCTTGGTTTTGCCCGCTACTCAACCTTGATCATCCCGGTCATGTGCGGGTGCAGCGAACAAAAATACTTGTAATCGCCCGCGGTCGTGAACGTGAACGAAAAGCTGTCGTCGGTGTCCAGCGCCTTCGATCTGAACTTGCCCGCCGAGACCACCTGATGCGGGATGTCATCGTGGTTTTTCCAGGTGATGGTGGTGCCGACCTTTACCGTCAGCTCGGCCGGCGCAAAGGTGAAATTGTCGATGGTCACCGTCGTCGGTTCGGCATGCGCGCTGCCCGGGTGCAGGGAAAGGGCGGCAACGAAAGTGAGAGCAGCACCGAGGCTGCGGAGAGTTGTCAGTCGCATCGTGAATGTCCTCTAGCCCTGCAGCGGGGTGTCGATGATCGCGAGGCGCTGTTCGCCCGGCTTGAAATTGATGCTGGCGACGCCGAGCAGGCTGCGAAGCTTGTCGTCGGCGACCTTCATCGGTCCGGGCGAGGGGGCGGTGCCCGGCGCCGGCTGCGGGAAGGCGGTGGAACGCGCGGTGTGGAAGGTGACGTTGCCCTCGACCTTCTGCATCACCTGGTGGATGTGGCCGTTGAGCACCGTCACCGAACCGAACCCCTTGAGGTAGTCCAGCGCGCGGGCGCCGTCTTCGGTGCCCCATCCCCAGGTCGGATAGACCGTCCACAGCGGGATGTGGGCGAACACCACGACCGGCGTCGATTTGGAGCGTCCCTTGAGGTCCTGCTCCAGCCATTCCAGCTGCTCGCTACCGAGATTGCCGAGGCCGCCCGCCTTCAGGTCGACGACGTTGACGAGGCCGATGAAGTGCACGCCGTTGGCGTCGAACGAGTACCAGCCGGCACCCTGGGCGCCACGCCCGTAGCGCTCGCGATAGAACTTCACCTCTTCATCGAGGAAATCGTGCTCGCCGGGCACGTAATGCACGTCGAGCTTGGCCTGCGAGATGATGCGGTCGGCATCGTCGAATTCGGACGCCTTCGAAAGATGGCTGATATCGCCGGTGTGGATCATGAAGGACGGCTTGATCGGCATCGTCTTGATCTTGCCGATCGCCTCTTCAAGGGTGCCGAGCGCATTTGGATTGGCCGGCTTGTCGAAGCCGACGTGGCTGTCACTGATCTGCAGGAAAGTCAGGCCGGCTGGCTCCGCCTGCGCCGAACCGACCAGTCCCAGCGAACGGGGTACGCCGCCGGAAATGGTCCAGAGCACGCCGGTGCCGGCCCAGGTCATGCATTCCAGCACGCGCCGCCGGCTGACGCCGCGGCCTTCATCATCGGATTGGTGATCGAACTCGCTCATTGCCGTCTCCATGGGCCCGTGATTGGGCTTCCGGGGACGTGATCGGCGCGCGCGAGCTTTATTCCCGCCTATCCACGCCAGCGCGCCGGAATAGGCGTGGCGGCGGATGACGTTTCCGTGATGTTGCCGCCGGATGCGGGCCGGCTTTTTTGGCGACCTATCGGGAATCCGCCAGGATCATCGCGGCGCCTTTGTCGGCGATCATCGCAGTCGGCGTGTTGGTATTGCCCGAGGTGATGGTCGGCATCACCGAGGCATCGACAACGCGAAGTCCGGCCAGCCCGTGAAACCGCAACCGCTCATCGACGGCCGCCAGGGGATCGCTGGCCGCGCCCATCCTGGCAGTGCCGACGGGATGGAAGATCGTGGTGCCGATATCGCCGGCGGCTTTCGCCAGTGCGGCATCGTCGTCGCCGACCGCCGGTCCCGGCAGGAATTCCTTGGGATGATAGGGTGCGAGCGCCGGCTGCTTCATCAGCCGGCGCGTCGTGCGGATCGCGTCGGCGGCGACCTCGCGGTCTTCGTCGGTCGCAAGGTAGTTCGGCGCGATCGAAGGCGCCTGATCGATCTGCGCCGAGCGAATGCGCACCGTGCCGCGGGAGGTCGGTTGCAGATTGCAGGCGCTCACCGTGATCGCGGGAAAGCGGTGCAGGGGGTCGCCGAACTTGTCGAGCGACAGCGGCTGCACATGAAACTGGATATTGGCGCGCTCGCGGCGCCGATCCGAGCGGGTGAAAATCCCGAGCTGTGACGGCGCCATGGTCAACGGGCCGCGGCGGCGCAAGGCATAATCGAGGCCCATCAGCCCGCGCCTTACAAGCGAATAATACGTCTCGTTGAGCGTGCGAATGCCCTCGACCTTGTAAATCGCACGCTGCTGCAGATGGTCCTGCAGATTGCGTCCGACGCCTTGGCGATCGAGCACGGTCTCGATTCCGAGCGGGGTCAGCCAGTCCGCAGGCCCGATCCCGGAGCGATGCAGCACCTGAATCGATCCGATCGAGCCGGCGCACAGGATCACTTCCCCGCGCGCGCGCGCCTCGACCGCTTCGCCGCCCTGGCTGAAGCGCACGCCGGCGGCGCGGCCGTGCTCGACGATCAGGCGATCGACCACCACGTTCTTTTCCAGACGCAGATTGGGCCGACCCAGGGCGGGCTTCAGGAAACCTCGCGCGGAGGACCAGCGGCGTCCCCGCTTCTGGTTGACGTGGAAGTAGCCGACGCCCTCGTTGTCGCCGGTATTGAAATCCGCCGTTTTCCTGATTCCCATCTCTTCGGCAGCCTCGCCGACCGCATCGAGAATGGCCCAGGACAGCCGCGGCGCTTCGATCCGCCAGCCGCCGCCGACGCCGTGATGTTCGCTTTCGCCGAGGAAATGATCTTCCAGCCGGCGGAATGCCGGCAGCACGTCGTCCCAGCCCCATCCGGTCAGGCCGAGCTGACGCCAGTGGTCGTAGTCGGCGGCCTGGCCGCGCATCGAGATCATGGCATTGATGGCGGAGCAGCCGCCAATCACCTTGCCGCGCGGATAGGCCAGCGATCGGCCATTGAGGCCCGGTTCGGGCTCGGTTCTGAACATCCAGTCCGAGCGCGGATTGCCGATCGCAAACAGATATCCTACCGGGATGTGAAACCAGATCCAGTTGTCGCCGCCGCCTGCCTCCAGGATCAGGACGCGCTTGGAAGGGTCGGCCGACAGACGGTTGGCGACAATGCAGCCGGCGGTGCCGGCGCCGACGACAATGTAGTCAAAATCACCTTCAAGCTGTTTCGGCATCTCTGGATTTCCGCCCGTTTGCGACGACCGTCATGCCGGCTTCTTATTTCCGATCTGCCGGGTGCGCAAATCGGCATATTGGGCGGCTTGCCAGTCCGTGCTAGACCAAGCCAACCTCACACCCCAACCGAGATTTTTCATGGCCATCATCAATCGTGTCGCCGACCTTCAGCCCGACATTCAGGCCTGGCGCCGGGATATCCATCAACACCCGGAGTTGCTGTACGACGTGCATCGCACTGCAGCATTCGTGGCGGACCGGCTCCGCGAGTTCGGCTGCGACGAAGTCGCCACCGGTCTTGGCCGCACCGGAGTGGTAGGCATCATCAAAGGCCGCAAGCCGAACGGCGATGGCGACGTCAAGGTGATCGGCTTGCGCGCCGACATGGATGCGCTGCCGATCGAGGAACAGACCAATCTGGCATACGCCTCCAAGACGCCGGGCAAGATGCATGCCTGCGGCCATGACGGGCATACCGCGATGTTGCTCGGCGCGGCGCGCTATCTCGCCGAGACCCGCAATTTCGCCGGCGATGCGGTGGTGATTTTTCAGCCGGCGGAAGAGGGCGGCGCCGGCGCCAAGGCGATGATCAACGATGGATTGATGGATCGCTTCGGCATCGAGCAGGTCTATGGCATGCATAATTGTCCGGGGGTACCGATCGGCTCGTTTGCGATCCGCCCCGGCCCGGTGATGGCGGCCACCGATGCCATCGATATCCGGATCGAAGGATTGGGCGGCCATGCGGCGCGTCCGCATAAATGTCTCGATTCCGTTCTGGTCGGCGCGCAGCTCATCACCGGCCTGCAGTCGATCGTGTCGCGCACCATCGATCCTTTGGACTCGGTGGTAATTTCAATGTGCGAATTCCACGCCGGCAATGCCCGCAACGTCATTCCCCAGACCGCCGAACTCAGGGGCACCGTGCGGACCCTGACCGCGGAAACGCGGGAACTGGTCGAGAAACGGGTGCGCGAGGTGGTCTCAGGTGTGGCCCAGATGACCGGCGCGAAAATCGATCTGGCTTACGAGCCCGGCTATCCGGTCACAGTCAACCACGCCTTGCAGACCGAGGTCGCGGCCAGCGTGGCGAAGGAGATTGCCGGCGACGTCAATGTTCATCAGATGCCGCCGATGATGGGTGCGGAGGATTTCTCCTACATGCTGGAGGCCCGGCCCGGCGCCTTTATCTTCTGCGGCAATGGCAACAGCGCCGGACTGCATCATCCCGCCTACAACTTCAACGACGAGGCGATCGTGTTCGGAACCTCGTACTGGATCAAGCTGGTCGAAAACACGCTGGCGGCGTGAGGGGTGGCCTCATCCTTCGAGACGCGGCCAGCGGGCTGCAGGATGAAGTCCTAGGCCCTCATGGTGAGGAGCGCAGCAACGCCGCGCGTCTCGAACCATGAGGCCCCTAATACGGCGCGGCCGTCGAGCGGGCCGCTTTCCTTTTGAGAGGACTGGAACATTGCCCGTGAGGTGACGTTGAGCCGCCGGGACAACCCATCTTCAATTAGGTCTCACAACGGAGTGCGCCATGACCGCCAAAAACAAAGACCTCAACGACCTCTTCCTCGACACGCTGAAGGACATCTATTACGCCGAAAAGCAGATCCTCAAGGCGCTGCCGAAGATGGCGAAGGCGGCCAGTTCCGATAAGCTCCGTGCCGCGTTCGAAAAGCACCATGGCGAGACCGAAGGCCAGGTCGAACGCCTCGAGCAGGTCTTCGAGCTGATCGACAAGCCAGCCCGCGGCAAGACCTGCGACGCGATCCAGGGCATTCTCGAAGAGGGCAAGGAGATCATGGAAGAGTACAAGGGCAGCGAGGCGCTCGACGCCGGCATGCTGGCCGCGGCCCAGGCCGTCGAGCATTACGAAATCTCCCGTTACGGCACGCTCAAGCAATGGGCCCAGCAGCTTGGCATGAAAGACGCGGTGCGCCTGTTGGATCAGACCCTGCAGGAGGAGCGAAAGACCGATGAGAGTCTGACCTCGCTTGCCGAGGCGGCGGTGAATTTGGCCGCCGCGGCGTAAGCCAGTTGATCTAGGTGATGGCCGGCAAAAAGCCTTGTCATTTGCGAGGAGCCAACGGGTCCCGCCTTCGGCGGGCCCGATGATAAACTCCGCGACGAAGCAATCCAGAGTCCGGTATGACGTATGGATTGCTTCGCTTCGCTCGCAATGACGGCTGCACTCGCAGGCCCGGAATCCATAACCACGATCGGGCGTATGGATTCCGGGCCTGCGCTGAAGCGCGCCCCGGGATGACGGAGGCGCATATTTCCGGTCTGCGTTCCCGTCCATATTGATCCCTTTGATTCCGCTGGGGAAAAACTTAAATTCCGCTACCCGATTGACTCTCTGGCCGGTGTTAGCTTTATATTAGAACATATCATGAACAAATGAGCCAGCTATCGGTTCTCTTCCAAACCAGGGCGGCCCACGATTTCAAAGGAAGCGGCGCATGACCGGCGCACGCCTAAGCACGCTTGCAACTTTGCGCGGCAGCATCGAACGCATCGAAGCGCAGGGTGCGGCCTCCGCGCTCCACAGGGTGGCGCTCGGCCATGCGGGCGCGGATGCGACGCTGCAAGGCGGTCTCGCCAGAGCTGCCGTGCATGAAGTGTTCGCCGAGGGCCGGCACGGCGGCACGGCCACCGGATTCATCGCGGGGCTGACGGCGCGGGTGGCGCCACGCCGGCCGCTGGTCTGGGTCCGGCAGGATTTCACGGAAATTGAATCGGGAGCGCTGTCGACCGGCGGGCTAGCCGAACTCGGGCTCGATCCGCGTCTGCTGGTGAGCGTGCGCGCGGCCGACGTCGACGTTGCGTTGCGGACGGCGGCCGATGCGCTCGCCTGCGATGCGGTGGGCGCCGTGGTGCTGGAAGTGTGGGGCGAGGCGCGGCAGCTCGATCTCGTCGCCAGCCGTAAGCTGACGCTGGCCGCCCAGGCCTCCGGCGTCACCTGTCTGGTGCTGCGGGTGGCGTCGGCACCGCTGCCTTCGACGGCGGAGACCCGGTGGGTCGTGCGCGCGGCGCATTCGCCGCCCGCCGCACCCTGGCATGCGTGGGGGGCGCCTGTCTTCGACGCGCAACTCGTTCGCAATCGTCATGGCCTGGTTGGGCGATGGATCATGGAATGGAAATGTGATGAGTGCCTTTTCAGCGAACCGGCGGCGTATCCTCAGCCTGTGGCTGCCGCGCCTGCCCATCGACCGCATCCAGCGCCAGCTCGCATGCGAGAACGCCGCGCCGGTTGAAAACGCGTCCCAC
>JBDTKD010000362.1:0-6008 GCA_039935515.1 Bradyrhizobium sp. | reverse complement strand
ATCGCGGCGATGGAAGACGCCATCGCCAAGGCGGCGCGCGCCCGCTACGGCAGCGAGACCGACGTGCACGCCGAGATCGATGCCAAAAAAGGCGAGCTGCGGCTGTCGCGCCACATGCTGGTGGTCGAGCAGGTCGAGAATTCGTCGAACCAGATTTCGCTGGCGGATGCGCAGCGCGCCAATCCGGGCGCACAGGTCGGCGACACCATCGCCGACACCCTGCCGCCGCTGGAATATGGCCGCATCGCCGCGCAATCGGCCAAGCAGGTAATTGTGCAAAAGGTGCGCGAGGCCGAGCGCGACCGCCAGTATCAGGAATTCAAGGACCGCATCGGCGACATCGTCAACGGCATCGTCAAGCGGGTCGAATATGGCAGCGTCATTGTCGATCTCGGCCGCGGCGAGGCCATCGTGCGCCGCGACGAGATGCTGCCGCGCGAGGTATTCCGCAACGGCGACCGCGTCCGCGCCTATATTTTCGACGTGCGGCGCGAAACCCGCGGACCGCAGATCTTCCTCTCCCGCACCCATCCGCAGTTCATGGCGAAGCTGTTCGCGCAGGAAGTGCCGGAAATCTACGATGGCATCGTCGAGATCAAGGCGGTGGCCCGCGATCCCGGATCGCGTGCGAAAATCGGCGTGATCTCGCGCGATTCATCGGTCGATCCGGTCGGCGCCTGCGTCGGCATGCGCGGCTCGCGCGTGCAGGCCGTGGTCAACGAATTGCAGGGCGAGAAGATCGACATCATCCCGTGGTCGCCGGATATCGCGACCTTCGTCGTCAACGCGCTGGCGCCGGCCGAAGTCGCCAAGGTGGTGATCGACGAGGATCGCGAGCGGATCGAGGTGGTGGTGCCCGACACCAATAACCAGCTGTCGCTGGCGATCGGACGGCGCGGACAGAACGTCCGGCTGGCCTCGCAACTGACCGGCTGGGACATCGACATTCTCACCGAACAGGAAGAATCCGAACGCCGCCAGGCCGATTTCGAGAACTCCACGCGGGTGTTCATGGAATCGCTCAACGTCGACGAAGTGGTCGGCCAGCTGCTGGCGTCGGAAGGCTTCACCTCGGTGGAAGAACTGGCGCTGGTCGACGTCAGGGAATTGGCCGGCATCGAAGGTTTTGACGACGAGACTGCCAACGAATTGCAGAGCCGCGCCAAGGAATTCCTGGAACAGCTCGAGACCGAGCTCGAAAACAAACGTAAGGAACTTGGCGTGGATGACGCATTGAAGACGGTACCCGGCGTGACCTCGAAGATGCTGGTGAAGTTCGGCGAGAATGACATCAAGACGGTGGAGGATCTGGCTGGCTGCGCCACCGACGACCTGGTCGGCTGGACCGAGCGCAAGGAAGGCGGCGAGCCGACCAAGCATCCCGGCATTCTCGATGCCAACGAAATCTCGCGGGACGATGCCGAGAACATAATTATGCAGGCGCGGGTGCTCGCCGGCTGGATCACCGAAGCCGACCTCGCCAAGAATGTCGAGGAGACCGAGGCCACCGAAGAACAGCCGGTCTGACGGCGTGTTCCGCACCCCCGAAGAGCGGTTTTGCGCACCGTATGCGCGCAGATGACAGGAGCGATGTCCCAGGCATGCTTGCTTTCGCCGACCCCGATCTCGACAACGGACCGCGGACCGACAGGTCCGCGACGATGCGGATGTGTGCGGTCACGCGCGAGGTGCGGCCGATCGACGAGCTGATCCGGTTTGTCGTCTCGCCGACCGGCGAGGTCGTCCCGGACCTGAAACGCAAGCTTCCCGGCCGCGGCCTGTGGGTGTCGGCCTCGCGCCGGACGGTTGCGGAAGCGGTACGCCGTAACCAGTTTGGCAAGGGGTTCAAGCGCGCGGTTCAGGTCTCGCCGGCTCTTTCGGAGACGACCGAATCCCTGCTGGAGCGCAGCCTGGTAGAGGCGCTCGCCATGGCCGCCAAGGCCGGCCAGGTGGTATCCGGCTTCGGCAAGGTCGAGACCGCGCTGGTGCAGCGGCAGGTCCAGGTCCTGGTCCATGCCGCGGACGGCGCGGCGGACGGAATCCGCAAATTGGACGCCATCGTCAGGCAAAATGCCGGAATTAACGATGAATCGCGCGAACTTCCGGTGGTCACGGCGCTGACCTCGGAACAATTGGATTTGGCACTGGGCCGGTCAAATGTGATACATGCTGCGCTGCTCGCGGGCCCGGCGAGCAAGACCTTCCTGTCGCGCAGCCATACCCTGGTCCGATACCGGATGGCGGATGACGACAAGACCGCCGGCCGCGCGACCCGGAATTCGCCGACACAAACCGTGCGGACTCGCACGACGCAACAAGATTAGGACTGCTGAATGGTTGATACGAAAACGACTGGCGACAAGACACTGAGTGTCCCGACCAAGACCTTGACGCTCAAGCCGCGCGTCGAGACGGGCACCGTGCGCCAGAGCTTCAGCCATGGCCGCACCAAGCAGGTGGTGGTCGAAAAACGTGGCAAGCGCCGCATCGGCGGCGATGGACCGCTGGCGGACGCCGCGAGCGCGCCCGAGCCGGCTATCGCCAAGGCCGCGCCCGCCAAGGCGCCCCTCGCCCGTCCGGCGACGCCGCCGGCGGCGCCGCGCAGCAATTCGGGCGTCGTGCTGCGCACGCTGACCGAGGATGAGCGGACGGCGCGCGCCAGCGCGCTCGCCGACGCGAAGCTGCGCGATGTCGAGGAACGACGGCTGGCGGAAGAGGAAGCCAAGCGCCGCAACAGCAAGGAAGGCATCGAGCAGGCCGAACGCGAAGCCGCTGAGGCCCGCCGCAAGGCCGAAGAGGAACGTCACCGCCAGGACGAGGAAGCCAAGCGCAAGGCCGAACTGGAAGCCAAGAAGCGCTTTGGCGAGGCCGAAGCCAAGGCCGCGGCCACCGCGCGCGCCGCGGTTCCGGTGCGGGCGCCCGGCATTGCCGCCGATATCAGCGACGAGGATGAAGGCCCGCGCCAGGTGCGTCGCGGTCCCGGCGGCGTGGTCCGTCCCGCCACAGCGCCGAAGACGACGGCCAAGCCGGCGCCGCAAAAGCAGCGCGGCCGCCTCACCCTCGTCACCGCGCTCAATGCCGACGACGTGCGCGAGCGCTCGATCGCGTCGTTCCGCCGCCGCACCCAGCGCCTGAAGGGACATGCCTCGAACGAGCCGAAGGAAAAGCTTATTCGCGAAGTGACGATCCCGGAAGCGATCGCGATCCAGGAACTCGCCAACCGGATGTCCGAGCGCGCCGTTGACGTGATCCGCCTGCTGATGAAGCAGGGCTCGATGCACAAGATCACCGACGTGATCGACGCCGATACCGCGCAACTGATCGCCGAGGAAATGGGCCACACCGTCAAGCGCGTCGCCGCGTCCGACGTCGAGGAAGGCCTGTTCGATATCGTCGACAATTCCACCGATACCGAGCCGCGCTCGCCGGTCGTGACCGTGATGGGCCATGTCGACCACGGCAAGACCTCGCTGCTCGACGCGCTTCGCCACGCCAACGTCGTGTCGGGCGAAGCCGGCGGCATTACCCAGCATATCGGCGCCTATCAGGTGACCTCGCCGGAAAGCGGCAAGAAGATCACCTTCATCGACACCCCCGGCCACGCCGCCTTCACCGCGATGCGCGCGCGCGGCGCCAAGGTGACCGACATCGTGGTGCTGGTGGTCGCCGCCGATGACGGCGTCATGCCGCAGACGGTGGAAGCCATCAATCACGCCAAGGCAGCCAAGGTTCCGATGATCGTGGCGATCAACAAGATCGACAAGCCCGACGCCCGGCCGGAACGCGTGCGCACCGAGCTTTTGCAGCACGAGGTGCAGGTCGAATCGCTTGGCGGCGAAGTCGTCGATGTCGAGGTCTCCGCCAAGAACAAGACCAATCTGGACAAGCTGCTCGAGATGATCGCGCTGCAGGCCGAACTGCTCGACCTCAAGACCAATGCGGAGCGTCCCGCCGAAGGCACCGTGATCGAAGCCAAGCTCGATCGCGGCCGCGGCCCGGTCGCCACCGTGCTGGTACAGCGCGGAACGCTGCGGGTCGGCGACATCATCGTGGCCGGCGCCGAAATGGGCCGCGTCCGCGCGCTGATTTCCGACCAGGGCGACACCATCGACGAGGCTGGACCTTCGGTGCCGGTCGAAGTGCTCGGTTTCAACGGGCCGCCGGAAGCCGGCGACCGTCTCGCCGTGGTCGAGAACGAAGCCCGCGCCCGCCAGGTAACGAGTTATCGCGCCCATCAGAAGCGCGAGAACGCCGCTGCCAGCATTTCCGGCATGCGCGGCTCGCTCGAGCAGATGATGTCGCAGCTCAAGACCTCGGGCCGCAAGGAATTTCCGCTGATCGTCAAGGCCGACGTGCAGGGTTCGCTCGAAGCCATCCTCGGATCGCTGGAAAAGCTCGGCACCGACGAGGTCGCCGCGCGCATCCTGCATGCCGGCGTCGGCGGCATCTCGGAATCCGACGTGACGCTGGCGGAAGGCTTCAATGCCGCCATCATCGGCTTTTCCGTCCGCGCCAACAAGGAAGCGGCCGCCGCGGCCAAGCGCAACGGCATCGAGATCCGCTACTACAACATCATCTACGATCTCGTCGACGACATCAAAAAGGCGATGTCCGGCCTGCTCGCGCCGACGCTGCGCGAGACCATGCTCGGCAACGCCCAGATCCTGGAGGTGTTCAACATTTCCAAGGTCGGCAAGGTCGCCGGCTGCCGGGTCACCGACGGCACCGTGGAACGCGGTGCCAATGTCCGTCTGATCCGCGACAATGTCGTGGTGCACGAGGGCAAGCTGTCGACCCTGAAGCGCTTCAAGGACGAAGTGAAGGAAGTGCAATCCGGCCAGGAATGCGGCATGGCGTTCGAGAATTACGGCGACATGCGGGTCGGCGACGTCATCGAATGCTATCGCGTGGAGACGATCCAGCGCAGCCTGTGAGTTCGAGCCCTCATTAGTGAGCCTTGGGGCATACTGTACCTGTCTCATCCTTCGAGATGCGGCCAAGAGGCCGCTCCTCAGGATGAGGAACCGGAGAAATCCAACCCTCATGGTGAGGAGCGCAGCACTTGCTGCGCGTCTCGAACCATGAGGCCATTGAGAAAAGACAATGCCGCAGCACCACAAGAAGAGTTCCGCCCCCGGCGGCTCGCAGCGCCAGTTGCGCGTCGGCGAAATCGTGCGGCACGCCGTCGCCGACATCCTGTCGCAGGGCATCGTGCACGATCCCGACCTCGAGGGCCACATCATCACGGTGCCCGAGGTGCGGATGTCGCCGGACCTCAAGCTCGCGACAATCTATGTGATGCCGCTCGGCGGCCGCGACATAGAAATCGTGATCGCGGCGCTGGAGCGCAACAGGAAATTTCTGCGCGGCGAGATCGCGCACCGCGTTAACCTGAAATTTGCGCCTGATATCCGCTTCCGCGCCGATGATCGATTCGAGGAGGCGGAACGAATAGAGAAATTACTGCGAACACCTGCGGTGCAAAGAGACCTCGCAACAGATTCGCCGGATTCGGAAGAGTGAACGGATGACCGCAACCCCCGCCAACCGCACGATCGGGCAACCGATCGGCGATTCGATCGCTGCTGAAAAAAATATTTCTTCGGACCCGCACCACGACCAGAACCGGGCGCATTCGCCGAGGCAGCAGCGCCCGAACAACCAGCCGCGGCGCGACAAGCGCGATGTCCACGGCTGGATCGTGCTCGACAAGCCGATCGGAATGACCTCGACCCATGCAGTCGCGGTGGTAAAGCGGCTGTTCCAGGCGAGGCGCGCCGGCCATGCCGGCACGCTCGATCCGCTCGCTTCCGGCGGGCTGCCGATCGCGATGGGCGAGGCCACCAAGACGGTTCCGTTCGTCATGGACGGCCGCAAGCGCTACCGCTTTACGGTCTGCTGGGGCGAGGAGCGCGATACCGACGATACCGAGGGCCGGGTCACAGCGACCAGCGAGAGCCGCCCCGCTGCCGACGCCGTCCGGGCGTTGCTGCCGCGCTTCACCGGCG
>JBDTKD010000361.1:0-4874 GCA_039935515.1 Bradyrhizobium sp. | reverse complement strand
CGATATCGCGGTGCTGCGCAGCCTGGGCGTGCGGAGTGCATTCGATTTTCGCGGCCGGGAAGAGCGCGCCGCCGCGCGCTGCGCGGTTGAGGAGATCGCGGTTCATTCGCTGCCGGTCGAGCCTAGTGTCGTTGCCATGTTGCGGACGCGGCGCGACGCCGGCGCGGCGCTGTCGCCGGACGACGCCCTCGACGTCATGCGGCAATCCTACCGCAACTACGTGCGCCAGAGCACCTCGAGCTACCGCGCCTTGTTCGCGCATTTGCTGGAGGACCGGGCGCCACTGGTGATTCACTGCACCGCCGGCAAGGATCGCACCGGCTTTGCGTGCGCGCTGATCCTGCACGTGCTCGGCGTCGCCGAGAATGTGATCGCCGAGGATTACCTGCTGACCAACCGATTCTACCGGCGCGATCCGATAGCCAGTAACGATCTTCCCGACGATGTCCGGCAGGTGCTGGCCTCGGTGGAAGCCTCATTTCTTGCTGCCGCGTTCGAGGTCATCCGCGCGGACTACGGCGATCTCGAAGGCTACTTTCGCGATGGGCTAGGTCTCGGGCCGCGTCAGCGTGCAGCGCTCGAGACCCGTTATCTCGAGTCCTGATTTTCCCCAGGCTGCAAGCAGCCAGATCGTATCATGCCGCCGCTTCCATTTCGGCGTCGAGGTCCGAGATGACGTCCTCGAAGGCCGAGATCGCCTGCTGCACGGTTGCGATCTGCATCAGTTCCCAGCCGTTGATCGGGCCGATGCGATTTTGCAGAGCGACAATCAGGTCCCGCCGCTGCTCCTTGAGTTGGACAAGCGGAAGGCCATGGTCCGGCAGTGGTCTCATCATGGTATTTACAGCCCCTGGTTCGGCGACGCCGCACCGTAATCAGCCGGTTCTGCCATTCGCTTACAAAACTCGGCCAAATTTTAACGAAAAGCCGGGGATAGCCGGGCTAGCTGCTCAAAATGGCACCCTCGATGGCGTCGTGAAGCGCCTGCGAGACGCTATTGCTGGCCCATTCGCTCATGGTGAAGTTCGGACGCGACGCCCGCATTTTGGGCGCAGCATCCCGCAGCATTGCAAATGAAATTCGCTTGGCGGTACAGTGAAATCCTCATCCGCTCTCGCCTGGAGAGATACCATGGACGGAAAAGTCGTTGTCGTGACCGGCGCCTCCGGCGCGCTCGGCAAGGTGGTCGCAGAGGTGGCGCTCGCCAGGGGCGCGCGCGTGGCCGGCGTGGATCACGCGGCAATGCAAAGTCCGGCGGCCGACAACCGGATCGAACTCGGCGGCGTCGACCTTACCGACGCGGCGCAGGCCAAGAAAGCCATCGACGCCGTGGCGGCGCATTTCGGCAGGCTCGATGCGCTGATCAACATCGCCGGCGGCTTTGCTTACGAGACTGTCACCGAAGGCGACCCCAAGACCTGGCAGCGGATGTATGCGCTCAACGTGCTCACCGCGCTGAATGCCTCGCGGGCGGCGCTCCCCCATCTTGCCGCTTCGGCCGCCGGGCGGATCGTCAATGTCGGCGCGATAGGCGCGCTGCAGGCCAGCGCCGGCATGGGCGCCTACGCGTCTTCCAAGGCCGGCGTGCATCGGCTGACCGAAGCGACCGCAGCCGAATGGAAAGGCAAGGTCACCGTCAACGCCGTGCTGCCATCAACCATCGACACCCCGGCCAATCGCGCCAGCATGTCTCAGGCGGATTTCACGAAATGGGTGACACCGCAAGAACTCGCCGACGTGATCCTGTTTCTCGCGAGCGACGCCGCCAGTGCCCTCACCGGCGCGCTGCTGCCCGTCAGCGGACGGGTCTAGACGGGGCACGGCTGCCGCCGCCGCGGGTCGAGCCATTCAATCCGGAACCAGCAACCTCAGCTTCGATTTGAATCGAATGAGCCCGTCTGGTCCCGGACGCAGCATAGCCGGGCCGCCGCCATTTGATCAAATACTGCAGCACAATTCGGGTTAGACTCGGACACTGAGTCGCATCGACGATACCGGAGTTGCCTTGGAAACCGCGCTTTATCTTCCCGTCAAACGGTTTCTCGAAAACCTCGGCTTCACGGTCAAGGGCGAGGTCGGCGGCTGCGACTTGGTGGCGCTGAGCGGCGACGATCCGCCGATCGTGGTGATCGGCGAATTGAAATTGTCGTTCAATCTTGAGCTGATTCTGCAGGCGGTCGACCGTGCCGGCGCCTGCGACGAGGTCTGGCTCGCGGCCAGGATGTCGGCGCGGGGCAAGGGGCGCGAGAGCGACGCGCGTTATCGCAATCTCTGCCGCCGACTCGGCTTTGGCATGCTCGCGGTGACGGCCCACGGAGACGTCGAGGTGATCGTCAAGCCGCCGACGACCAGCCCGCGCCGCGATCCGAAGAAGCGCTCCCGCCTTGTCGCGGAGCATCGGCGCCGGAAAGGCGACCCGGCGCTGGGCGGCAGCACGCGCGCCCCGATCATGACGGCCTATCGCCAGCAGGCGCTGGCCTGCGCGTCGGCGCTGCTGCAGGGACCGCGGCGCGTGCGCGATCTGCGTCCCGAAATTCCCGACGCGCCGAAGATTTTGCTGCACAATGTCTATGGCTGGTTCGACCGCGCCGAACGCGGCGTCTATGTCCTGACCGACGCCGGACATGCCGCGTTGAAGCGTTGGCCGCAACAGCCGATCGATTTTGCGGTCACCTCGGATTCAATCCCATGACGTCGTGACGATTCTAACTGGGGAGGACAAGATGATCCTGGTGACCGGCAGCGTCACGGCGCGCGAGGAATCCCTGAACGAGGTTCGCCAATTGAGCCTCGAACATGTCCATCGCTCGCGGAACGAACCGGGATGCCTCTCGCATGCGGTGCATATCGACTGCGAGAACCCCTTGCGACTGGTGTTTGTCGAGCAGTGGACGGACCGCGCGGCGCTGCTGGCTCATTTTGCCGTGCCAGCCTCGCGCGATTTCGTCCGCGCCCTGCAGCCGCTTGCCGCGACGGCCACCACGCTCGAGATTTACGACGCGGCCAGACTGGAGAAATTGTAGTGCATGGCTGTGTTGCCATTGTAATCTCATATTGCAATGCACATGAGGACTACTACGTATCTTGCGCATCTGATGCGAGGCCCCGATGAGCGAAGACTGGAATACCAAGTACGGACCCCGGCGCGTCAGGCGCGACCCGCCGACGCTGGATGAAGCCATTTTCGCCGCGGTCGGTATCACCGACGACCAGGAGGCGCAGGCTGAAATCGCCGCGTCGCTAATGGGTCTGCCACTCGAAGCCGTGCAAGCCGAGGTGAGGAAGGCCGGGCGTACCGCCGCGCGCGCCTCGACGACGCGCGTCATCGCGGGCGAACAGGGCGCACAGCGTTCGGTCGTGGTCGAGCGCCGGGCGGTCAGGAAGTTCGGCAACGACAAGCGCACGGGGACCTGACGCGGCACGCGACGTCGGCTCGAACCGATCGGACGTCTCAAATCCGCGCCTTGATCAGGCGGTGCGGCCCCAGCCGTACATTCGCCCAGCAACTTCCAATAGGCGCGATTGAATAGGCGCGATTGAAACTGGCTGCCGCGCGCATCGCATCGATCCCGATCTCGATCGGAAACTTCGCGGGCTCAGACCGTATGTTCCGTTTCAGGTCGATGCTGCCGGTGGATTCGCCGTGCCGGAAGGCCAACTGCGCGCCGAACTTGCGGGCGAGCGCCCGCATTGCCTCATTCTGGGCGCCGGTGGTGATGCGCAGGCTTGCATAGCCCTTCGCACGAGCCTTCCTGATCAGCCTTGCGAACAGGATGCTGCCGACGCCTCGGCGCCGCACCGACGCCTCCACGCTGAAGGCGATCTCGGGCTGGGCGTCCGGGGATAGCTCGGGTGGATGCAGTTCCGCAGCGCCGCGCACCACCCCGTCCGCGATATAGGCGATGACGACCGTGCCATCATTGGCGCATTTTTCGGCATAGCGTTCGATAAAGCTGTCGTCGATGAAGCCGTGAAAGCGGTCATGGCGGCTCGCATTGTCGAGCCGCAGCAGATGATCGCGCAGCAGCGGCAATTCTTCCCGCTGGTTCAGCGTCCGTACCGTGCCAGGGACACGGAGGTAGCCTGTGTGGTCAGTGTCCACGTCAAGAATCCTCTCAGAGAACCCCGAGAGACGTCGAATCCCTAGACTGCCTATATTGTGCATCGCAACATCAATTTCAAGGCGCGCTTTGCAGGAATAACCTTTGGTAGATCAGTCGGTTAGCGGATTGTTCGATCACAGCACCATCTGCGTCTGGGTGACCACGGCGACGAGTTTGCCGTCCTCGGTTTCCAGCCGGGTCTGCCAGACCTGGGTGCGCCGTCCCCGATGCACCGGGGTCGCGGTCGCGACCAGTGTCGTCCCCTCTTTGGCGCCGCCGATAAAGTTGGTTTTGCTTTCGATGGTGGTGGTGCCCTTCGCATCCGCCGGCAGATTGATGACGGTGGCCGCGGCGCCGACCGAATCCGCAAATGCCATCACCGCGCCGCCATGGATGGTATGGTTGGCGGTGCAGAGGTCGGCCCGTACCGCCATCCGCGCCACCACGCGATCCAGTTCGGCCGCCGTAAATGTCACGCCTTTCAACTCGGCAAATGGCATCTTCATCAAATTGATTTTTTCAAGCGGCGTCATGATCCGTGATTCCTCCCATGTTCCCTGACGCCGGAACATGAATGGCCCGGGCCCGTCAGGCAATGACGTCTGAGGTCATGGCCACGGTGACAATCGACCCATTATTCTGCATATCCAGCACTATGCGCCAGTTCCCTCCCCGCCGGATCGTCTGTCTCACCGAAGAAACCGTCGAGACGTTGTATCTGCTCGGCGAGCAGGACCGGATCGTCGGCGTCTCCGGCTACGCGGTGCGGCC
>JBDTKD010000360.1:0-3088 GCA_039935515.1 Bradyrhizobium sp. | reverse complement strand
GACGCCGTGCCGCTGCCGATCCCGGTGACCAATGCCGGCGGCACCACGCTCGTCACCAATGCCGGCTCGAATGGAAAATTCCTCGGAGTGCTCGATCTCGAACTGGCCAGAGGCCGGATCCGCGAGGTGCGCTACCGGCTATTTCCGGTATTCTCGGAATTGCTGAAGCCGGACGCCGCGATGGCCGCGCTGATCGAAAAAATACGCGAACCGCATGCGGCGGGCTATGCCGAGAAGATCGCGACCGCGGACCGGCTTTTGTATCGCCGCGGCAATTTCAATGGCACCATGGACCAACTGATCTGCGAGGCGCTGCGCGGCGAATTCGACGCCGAGATCGCGTGGTCACCCGGCTTCCGCTGGGGCCTCAGCATGCTGCCGAGCCAGCCCGTGACCATGGAAGACGTGCTGTCGGAGACCGCGATGACCTACCCGGAAACCTACCTCCAGAACCTGACCGGCGGCCAGATCAAGGGGATTCTGGAAGACGTCTGCGACAATCTCTTCAACGCCGATCCGTATTATCAGCAGGGCGGCGACATGGTCCGGGTTGGCGGCATGTCCTATAGTTGCACGCCTGGGGAAAGCGCCGGACGGCGGATTTCCGACCTGAAGCTGGACAATGGCCGCGCCATCGAGGCTGGCAAGAACTACAAGGTGGCGGGGTGGGCCTCCGTCAACGAACAGAGCGGCACGCCGATGTGGGATGTCCTCGCCAAACATCTGCGTTCCGGGAAAATCTCGGAGCCGCGCGGCAGCGGCGTCGCCTTGCGGGGCGTTGACGACAACCCGGGGATCGCGGGGCAGGGATGACGCGAGTCGAGCCATTTCGCAGTTCCAGCGATCGACGTTCGATCCTTCGCGGCTTGGGCAGGACCGTACTCGCGGCGGCGCTGCTGGCGACGGTCCCTGCCCGCGCCGAGCCGGCAGCGCTGCCCGACAAGCCCTTCGCCGAGCACCGCATTGTGCTGCAGCTCTCGGACAATGATCCCAGGAAGCAGAGCCTCGTGATCAGCGTCGCCTATAATCTGCTGAAGCTTTATGATCCGGACAAGGTCGCGATCGAGGTGGTGACATTCGGTCCGGGAATCGATTTGCTGCTCCCTGACAACGCCAACCGCAAGCTGGTCGAGAGCCTGGTTGCGCAGGGCGTGCGGTTCGACATCTGCCTCAACACGGTGGACACGATCGAACGCGAAACCGGCAGGCGGCCACCCTTTATTCCGGCCGCGACCCCGGTTCAGGTCGGGGTCGGACAGATCCTGGCCCTGACCGAAAATGGGTATACTCTGGTAAGACCTTGAATAACCAAGTATATTTTGGTCGTGAGCAGCGCGCCCGGGCCGCGGTGCCCCTGCGTCATTCAGGGGCTCGCAATGATGGAACGCAGAGCTATAGTTTATGGAATTCAATCGTAAGGAGTTTTTTGTCATGTTTCGTCGTCTCGCCACCATTGCCGTGCTGTCGCTCGCCATTGCCACGTCCGCCTTTGCGGCGTCGGCGAAGCCGCGTCACATTGCCATCCAGGTCGACCAGAACGATCCGCAGGTCATGAACCTCGTGCTCAACAACGCCACCAACGTGATCGAATATTATCGTGCCAAGAAGCAGGACGTCGACATTGACATCGTCGCCTACGGCCCCGGCCTGCACATGCTGCGGGCCGACACTTCGCCGGTGCGCGACCGCATCAAGCGGCTCAAGGATATGGCGTTTCCGAGCAAGGTGCAGTTTTCGGCCTGCAACAACACCAAGCAGGGCATGGAGAAGGCCGAAGGGCATGCGATTTCCATCGTGCCCGAGGCAACGGTCGTTCCCTCGGGGGTCGTCCACCTGATGGAATTGCAAGAAGGCGGCTGGAGCTATCTTCGGCCGTAACCGCCGGCGGGAATGCATTTCCAAAAAACGGGCGTGACTGGCAAAAATCGGCTATAATCCGCCGACAGCGCGGGTGCATTCAGCCATGATCTTTCGCCAGCTCTTCGACAGCGTTTCTGGAACCTACAGCTATTTGTTGGCCAGCCGCCACGGCGGCGAGGCCCTGATCCTCGACCCCGTGCTCGAGAAGGTCGACCGCTACTGCCAATTGCTGCGCGAACTCGATCTCAAGCTGGTCAAGGCCGTCGATACCCATTTGCATGCCGACCATGTCACCGGGCTCGGCGAACTGCGCGACCGCACCCATTGCGTCACCATCATGGGCGAGCAAAGCAAGGCCGACGTGGTGGCGATGCGCGTCGCCGAGGGCGACAAGGTGACGATCGAGGGGCTCAGCCTCGACGTGATGTATACGCCCGGCCACACCGACGATTCCTACAGTTACCTGATGGGCGATCGTGTCTTCACCGGCGATACGCTGCTGATCCGCGGCACCGGCCGCACCGATTTCCAGAACGGCAGCGCGCAGGCGCAATACGAATCGATTTTCAACCGTCTGCTCAAACTGCCGGACGAGACGATGGTGTTTCCCGCCCACGACTACAAGGGCGATACCGTCTCGACCATCGGCGAGGAAAAGCGCTTCAATCCGCGGCTGCAGGTGCGCTCGATGGAGGAATATGTCGAGCTGATGCACAATCTGAAACTGCCCAACCCCAAGATGATGGACGTCGCGGTGCCGGCCAACATGCATGTCGGGCTGCATCAGGACGATCTTGCCCGGCAGGGCCTCGCGCTCAACGCCCGCGAGGCGATCGAGGGTCTCGGCCGTCCCGATATGCTGCTAGTCGATCTTCGCGAGAGCGGCGAACGCATCAGGCACGGCATGCTGCCCGGCGCGCTTCACGCGCCCTACACCGCGATCGACGAAAGCCTGCAGCCCGGCGGCATGCTGCGCGAAGTGGCTGCGGCGACCGGGCGCCGCATCGTGTTCTTCTGTGCCTTCGGCGAGCGCTCGGCGATGGCTGTCGCCGCCGCTAGAGAGGCCGGCCTCGCCAACACCGCCCACGTCGCCGGCGGCATCGACGCCTGGAAAAAGGCCGGCGGTCCGGTGCTGGCGGGCTAACCTCCCCTTCGGTCGTCATTCCGGGGCGCGCCTTCTTGGCGCGAGCCCGGAATCCATAACCACCATCGGGAGTATGGATTCCGG
>JBDTKD010000359.1:0-6528 GCA_039935515.1 Bradyrhizobium sp. | reverse complement strand
TGCCGGCTTTTTTCTTCTTGTCGCCCTGCTTCAGGAAACCGACTCCGATCTGGTCGCCGTTGACCCAGGCGAGCTCGCAGCGCCGGTAGGCCAGGCCCGTGGACGACAGCAGCAGAAAGAATTCCTTGAGATGCAGGCCCTCGACGGAGCCTTCGACGGTGAGCTTCGCGCCGTTTTCCGAGACGTCTTCCATCATGCAGTCGCGCCGCCAGGTACCGTCGATGCCCATCATGTGCGCGGCGATCCCGCGCTCGAAGGTGATGCGTTCGCCCTTGCGCCGTTCCGTCACCATGATTTGCTCCGCCCGCTAAAGCAGCCGCCCACGCCGCGAAACGGCATGGTCTGCCGCAGATTAAGCGGCGGTTGGCTAACAAGCGGTAAATTACCAGACCGGCGGCGGTACGTTGTCGGCATACCAGCCCTTGAAATGCGACAGCGCCGGGTGCGCCAGCGAACGGTTGAGATAGGTCCAGATCCGGGGCTGGTGGCGCAGATATTGCGGTTTGCCGTCACGCCGGTTGAGCCGGGCAAAGGTGCCGAGCAGCCGGGTGTTTCGCTGCGCCGACATGATGGCGTAAAGCTCGGCGAAGGCGGCGGCATCGAATGTCGGGTCGGCGGCGCGCCGCACCTTGATGTAGCGCGTCAGCAGCGCCAGCTCGAGTTGCTCGGGGACATCGATCCGCGCGTCCTGCAGCAGCGATACCAGATCGTAGCTGACCGGACCCAGCACCGCATCCTGGAAATCGATCACGCCCACTCTTGCGAGGCCGGACCGTTCGGCGAGCCAGATCAGATTTGGAGAATGGAAGTCCCGCATCACCCAGGTCCGTGGCGCGGCGGCGCGCCTGCGCAGCAGATCGCGCCACATCGCGAAGAATTCGGCGCGTGCGTGACTATCCGGCTCCGCGCCGCGATCCGGCAGATACCATTCGAGCATCAAGCCGGCCTCGACCAACAGGGCCTCGGTGTCGAAGCTGGGAATGACATAGGCGATGTGCGGCGCCACCGGCAGGGTTTCCGGCAGCGCATCGCGATGCAGCGCCGCCAGCATGTCGGCCGCGGCCTGGTATCGTTCGGCGATGGGGGCGGGCGGATCGCCCTCGACAAAGCCGTCGCTGCCGAAATCCTCGGTGATCAGGAATCCGCTGTCGAGGTCGGCGTGATGAATCGCGGGGGCCGAAAAGCCGCGCTGGCGCAGCCCGCCGGCGATGGCGACAAACGGCTGGACGTCTTCGGCGAGGTGGACCGCCGCGCTGTAGGATTTGCCGTGGTAGATCGCAGGACCGTCAGGCCGCCGCGGCGAGTTCATCAGGATGACACTGCCATCGTCGCGAACGAGCCGCGCATAGGAACGCGTCGAGGCATCGCCCGCCATGTGTTGCCGCCTTGCCTCGGCATAGCCGGCTCCGGCGAGAAATTGCCGCAGTTCCTTGAGCCGGGCCACTTGCGCAGCCGCGCTACCGTAGCCGGTGATTTCAGCCGCGCGGGCGGAGGATCCCAGCGCCGGACGGTGGCTGAAGGCGATATCGATGCGGTCGGCGGGCAGTGCACCGGCGGCGCGCTCCGGCCATTCGATCAGCGCCATGGTTGCTTCCGGCAGCGGCGACAGGCCGATCTCCTCGAGTTCCGCGGCATCGTTGACGCGGTAAAGGTCGGCGTGAACCAGCGGGAACGGCGGCAGGTCGTAGGCTTGCGCGAGCGTGAAAGTCGGGCTCGGAACCTCCAGCGCCTCGTCGCCGGCAAGATAGCGAATCATAGCGCGGGCGGCCGTGGTCTTGCCGGCGCCGAGGTCGCCGGACAGCGTGATGACGTCGCCGGGGCCAACCAGCAAGGCGAGATCGGCCATCAAATGCTCAGTCGCGGCCTCGTTCGGAAGTGCCAGCGAGAATGTCGCGGGATCGTTCATTCCGCGGCGTTGCGATGCGCGGTCTGATCGATCGGAAAATCGCAGGTGACTGTCGTCCCCTTGCCGACGATCGAATCGACGCGCACCCTGCCTCCGTGCAATTCGACAAAGGAGCGCACCAGCGACAGGCCGAGGCCGGCGCCGCGATGCCGCGAGCCATTGGAATGGCTCTCGAACCAGTCGAACACCTTGTCCTTGACGTCGGGCGGGATGCCGGGGCCGGAATCGGTCACGGTGAAGACCACGCTATGCTCGGTGCGCCTGGCACTCAGACCGACCGTGGCATCGTGGGGCGAAAACCCGACCGCATTGGCGAGCAGATTGTACAGCACCTGCTTGACGCGATTCTCGTCGCCGATGAACTCGCCGATGCTGGGGTCGACGTCGATCTTGAGTTCGATGCGGTCGGTTGCGAGCCGGTCCTGGATGCCTTCGGCGGCGGCCTCGATGGTCTTGCGGATGTCGACCGCGCCGAGTTCGAGGGTCATGGCGCCGGCATCGATGGTGGCGAGATCGAGGATATTGTTGATCAGGGCGAACAGGGCGCTGGTCGAGGCGGTGATGTAATCGAGATACTCGGCCTGCTTCGGCATCAGCGGTCCGGTGGCCGGATCGGTCAGGAGATGCGCGAAGCCGATGATGGTGGTGAGCGGCGAGCGCAGTTCGTAGGATACGTGGTGGACGAAATCGACCTTCATCTGGTCGGCGGTTTCCAGCGCCTCGGCGCGCTCGCGCAGGGCGCGCTCGACGTTTTCGGTATCGGTGATGTCCTGGAAGGTCAGCATGGTGGCGCCGTCCGGCAACGGCCGCGTCATGCAGTCCAGCACGCTGCCGTCCTTGCGCTCCAGCTTCAGCGGCACATCGACGCGGTTTTCGATCGCGGTGATCGCTTCGTGGATGGTCCGCCAGGTGACCGCGTCATCGAACAGCGGCCGGCACCAGGTTTCCACGGTCTCGATATGCGGCCGTTCTTGCAACGCCTCGGGCGACAGCTTCCACATCCTGGCGAAGGCCGGGTTGAACAATTGTGCGCGGCCATTGCTGCCGAACACCGCGACCGCCTCGGCGAGGCTGTCGAGGGTCTCGCGCTGGACCCGGATCAGGCCGTCAAACCGCCGCGCCAGTTCGAGGCTCTCGGTGACGTCGTCGAACAGATAGGTGACGCCGCCTTCCGGGTTCGGCGTGGTGACGACGCGCACCGCGCGGCCGTCGGGCAGATACCAGGTGTCCTTTTCCGGCTCGACCGCGCGATAGGCCTCGTGCAGCTTCGCCTTCCAGACGCGAAAATCCGGCTGCTCGGGCAGCTTGCGCGCGGCGCGCAGTCGGTCGAGCACGCTCGAATCGTCGGGATTGTTGTCGAGGAAGGCGCGGTCGAGGTCCCACAGCCGGCGATAGGAATCGTTATAGAAGGCAAGCCGCCGCCGGTCGTCGAAAACGGCGACGCCGGACGACAATTGGTCGAGGGTGCGGCGATGCGCCTCCGCCATCCGCACCAGTGCCGCACTGAGTGCGGTGGCTTCGCTGGCGTCGATCGCGATGCCGGCGCTGCCGCTGCCGACCCTGCTGGCGCGCACATCGTAGAAGCGCCGCTCGCCGCCGACCACGATCGGCAGCCGCTGGGCGAAGCCGGCCCCGGCCTGCAGGGCACGGTCCATCTCGCCGCGGTCGCCGCTGTCGAGCAGTTCGAGATCGCGGGTGATGGCGTCGGCGACGCTGGCCGCCTCGGTTGCACGTGCATAGGCGGCGTTGACATAGCTGAGACCGCCATTGGTGCGCCTGGTCCAGATCGGCCACGGCGCCGCGGCGGCGAAGCCGCGCAGCATCTCAGTCTCTTCGAGCAGCGCCTTGTGCCGGAGATTGGTCTCAGCCAACTCCTTGCGCAGTCCGCTGAGTTCGCGGATCCGCACAATGGCCTGTCCGCCGATGGCGCGGCCCATCGCCTCGAAGGCGCGTCCGTTCAACGCGGTGAGGTTGAGCAGAAAGCCCTCGCCGGCCTCGCGCAGCGCGTCGACCGCGTGATCCATCTGCAGCGCCGGCTCCGGCGGCAGCCAGGTTCCGGACGCCAGGATGCGCTGCGGCTGGTATTGCGGGGAGTCCGGCGGCAGCAACAGCGTTATGTCGCCGCTGATTTGCGGCCGGTTGTCGCCCGCGGGCCAGGATATCAGGATCTGGGGTTCGGCGAACAGCAGCGCCCGGTAGCGGTCGGCCTCAATTTGCAGGGCCTGGACATCGGAACGCAGCCGCGTTTCGTTTTTCGCCGCGCGCAGCCGGGTGCGCATCAACAGGATCGCCGCCACCACGGAGAAGCCGAGCAGCGCCAGCGCCGTGGTCAGCACCGCGAATTCCTGGCGGTTGAGCCCGAGCAAGCCCTGCAGCGGAGCCGCATCCTCGGCATAGGCTGGCGCGATCGACAGCAGCGCGGTGCCAAGGGTGATCAGGCCGTTGCGCGCCAGTGATGTGCACGACAGCCAAGTCCGACGCATCGCCACGACTACGCCCGACATGGTTTGCCCCAAACCGCACAACATTGCGCCCGGCCTTTCCCCGCCGTTCGCGAATCGCGTGACAATATCCCCAACAGGAGTCGGCCGGTAAGAGTCCAGACCGTGAACGCAAAACTGCATGGCAAAAAAGATAGCGCGTAAGCTTGATTCGCACGAATTTCGTAAAACTGAATCGGATCCTTGTCGAATCAGCGTCCGGTCGATCCGAAGCCGCCGCTGCCGCGATCGGTGGCGGAGAGCGATGCGGCGGGAACCAGTTCCACCCGTATCACCGGCGCAATCACCATTTGCGCGATGCGTTCGCCACGCCGGATCGGAAACAGTGCATCGCCGTGGTTGATCAAGAGCACGGCGATCTCGCCGCGATAATCCGCGTCCACCGTGCCCGGCGCATTGAGGACGGTGACGCCGTGCCTGGCGGCCAGCCCCGAGCGCGGCCGGACTTGGGCTTCGTAGCCCGGCGGCAGCGCGATCGTCAGTCCGGTAGGAACGAGCGCGCGCTGGCCCGGCGCGAGGATCATCGGCGTGTCGGCGGGGACCGCGGCCAGCAGGTCGAGCCCCGCGGCGTGCGCGCTCTGATAGGCCGGCAGCGCCAGGCCTTCTCCATGCGGCAATTGCCGGATATCGACCTTGACTTCGGCGCTCACGATGGATTCTCCGCAGTCGTCCCGGTCAAGGTTCTGGCGATGTGCGCCACCAATTCGGCCGCGACCTGTTCCTTGCTCATCGCCGGCCATGAGTCGACGCGGATGCCGGCGCCATCGCGAGTCAACAGGTGCACGGTGTTGCAGTCGCCGCCCATCACGCCGGTCGCTCGCGAGACGTCATTGGCGACCATCCAGTCGCAGCCTTTGCGCGCGAGCTTGGCCTTGGCGTTGTCGATCAGATCTTCGGTTTCCGCGGCGAACCCGATCACGAGCCTCGGCCGGCGTTCGGTGCGCCTGGCAATGGTCGCGAGGATATCGGGGTTTTCCACCAGTTGCAGCGGCGGCATGGCCGCCGCGGTCTTTTTCAATTTCTGTTCGCCCCGGTTGGCGACACGCCAGTCGGCGACGGCGGCGGCAAAGATCGCGATGTCGGCGGGCAGCGCGGCCTCGACCTGCTGCAGCATGTCGCGTGCGGACTCGACATGCTTCACCGTCACGCCGGCGGGATCGGCGAGATCGACCGGCCCCGCGACCAGAACGACCTCGGCGCCGGCGGCCTGCGCCGCCGCGGCGATCGCAAAACCCTGCTTGCCGGATGAGCGATTGGCGATAAAGCGCACCGGATCGATCGGCTCGTGGGTCGGCCCTGCGGTAATGAGAACCCGTTTGCCGGTCAGCGGACGCGGTTGCGGCGGTCGCAGCAGCCGCTCGGCGGCGCCGGCGATTTCCAGCGGCTCCGCCATCCGGCCGGTGCCGGCCTCACCCGCTTCGGCCATTTCGCCGGCATGGGGTCCGATCAGGGCGACGCCGTCACGCGTCAACTGCGCGACATTGCGGCGGGTCGCGGCATTGTTCCACATCAGCGGATTCATCGCGGGCGCGAGCAGGATCGGCCGATCCGCCGCCAGCAGGATGGCGCTGGCGAGATCGTCGGCATGGCCCTGCGCCATCTTCGCCATCAAATCGGCGGTTGCCGGCGCCACCACGATCAGATCGCAGTCGCGGGCAAGGCGAATGTGGCCGGCATCGAACTCGCTCTCGGAATCGAACAGATCGGTGTAGACGCGCTCGTGCGACAGCGCACTGGCCGACAGCGCCGTGACGAAGTGGTGGGCGGCCCGGGTCAGCACGCAGCGGACCCGGATCTGCCGCTCCTTCAGCCGCCGAATCAGGTCGAGCGCCTTGTAGGCGGCGATGCCGCCCCCGATGATGAGGGTGACACTGGCTTGATCGGGCGTGCCAGTGCGGCGGGCGGACCGGGACGGGGCATCCGCCGGCGGCGATACCGGCTGCCTGAGGCTGGGGGCAGGTACGGAGCGACCCTGAATGGTCTCGCGCAGGATCACCCGGACCTCCTCCTCCACAGAACGGCCGTTTTGGGCGGAGCGCAGCCGCAGATGGGCTTTGACGCCCTCGTCCAATTTTCGGATGGTCAGGCTGGCCATGGGAGTGTTCCGACGCGCACGACAGC
>JBDTKD010000358.1:0-18621 GCA_039935515.1 Bradyrhizobium sp. | reverse complement strand
GAGCAGCCTGTTTCGACCGCGGATCGACCGTATCCTGTTTGCCGCGACCAAGGCCGATCACCTGCATCATTCGAGCCATGATCGTCTTGAGGCGGTGCTGCGGCGGGCGGTCGCCAAGGCGGTCGCGAAAGCCGGCGATACCGGAGCCGGCATCGATGTCGTGGCACTGGCCGCGGTCCGCGCCACGCGCGAGGCCCAGGTCCAGCGCGGCCGCGAAAAACTGCCTTCCATCCTCGGCACACCGGCCTGCGGCGAGGCCGCCAATGGCGAGCGTTTCGATGGCGAAACCGAGGTCGCGACCTTTCCGGGCGACCTGCCCGACAATCCGGATGCGCTGTTCAGCGGCGAAAGCGCCTTCCGCGGCCTTTCCAGCACGGCGGCGGAAAAGTCCGATTTTCGTTTTCTTCGTTTTCGCCCGCCGCTGCTCCACGGCGCCGACGTGGACGGACTTGCGCTGCCTCACATCCGCCTTGACCGCGCCCTTCAGTTCCTGATCGGAGACAAACTGCAATGAGCGAGCGAACGCCGCACCGGCGGCCGGCCACGTTCAAACTCGACGACCCCGCGGTCATCGTGATGGACCCGGACGATTCCAGCCGGCCGGCCCGCGGCACCGTCCACATCACGCCGGAAGCCGACCCGGCGCGGCTCCCGGTGCCGGCAGGCGTGCCGCTGGTTCCGGCACGACGCCGCTTGCGCTGGGGTGGGGTGTTCTGGACCGCGGTGGCCGGTCTGGTCCTGCTTGGCCTTGGCCTTGGCATCACGCAACTGATCGAGGATCTGTTCGCCCGCAGCGAAAGTCTCGGCTATCTCGGACTGGCGTTTGCCCTGGTGGCGGCGCTGGCGCTGACCGCGGTCATCGCGCGCGAAACCTTGGGGCTGGCGCGACTCGCCACCATCGAAAACATGCATCGGCGTGCCGCCGAGGTGCTGGTCAGCGACGATCGGCCGTCGAGCCGCCGGATTGTCGACGATCTCTTGAAACTGGCGCACCAGAATCCGCAACTGGCGCGCGCCCGCTCCGCGCTGCAGGGTCACGCCGACGATATCATCGACGGCGCCGACATGATCAGGCTCGCCGAGCGCGAGTTGATGACGCCGCTCGATCGGGAAGCGCGGCGCCTGGTGTCGGCGGCGGCGCAGCGCGTCTCGATCGTCACCGCCGTCAGCCCGCGCGCCCTGATCGACGTGTTGTTCGTGTTGGTGGCGTCGTTGCGCCTGATCCGGCAATTGGCGCGGCTCTATGGCGGGCGGCCCGGCGCGCTCGGCATGATCCGATTGATCCGTCACGTCATCGCCCATCTCGCCATCACCGGTGGCATGGCGGCGAGCGATGGCCTGATCCAGCAGATGCTTGGCCACGGCATCGCGGCAAAACTGTCGCAGCGGCTCGGCGAAGGCGTGCTCAACGGCTTGCTGACCGCGCGGCTCGGGCTTGCCGCGATCGACGTGACCCGCCCGCTGCCGTTCACCGCGCTGCCGCGGCCGGCACTGGCCGATCTGGCCAAGGACCTCTTGCGCAAACGCGACGCCGACGCGTGAGTGATCAATGTTGGCTCGCGATGATTCGTTTTTTCGTCATGCCCGGGCTTGTCCCGGGCATCCACGTCTTTGCGGCAACGAAACAAGAAAGACGTGGATGGCCGGGACAAGCCCGGCCATGACGTTAAAAAGAGTTTGCAACGCGGGCCGCTTTTTCGAATCAGACTCTGAGGATCGGCCACGGCCGCGTCAAGGATGCGGCGACGTCGTGGCCTCATGGTTCGAGACGGCGCAAGAGCGCCTCCTCACCATGAGGGTCTCCCAAGACCTCATCCAGAGAAGCGCGCTTCCCGAAGGATGCGGCGACGTCGTGGCCTCATGGTTCGAGACGGCGCAAGAGCGCCTCCTCACCATGAGGGAAGACTTCATCCCGAGAGGCTAGTCCCTCATCCTGAGGAGCATCGCGAAGCGATGCGTCTCGAAGGATGAATTGGGTCGGAAACCGCCCTGCCCCGGCAGCGGGACTTCGCCTGCCAGCACCCGCCAGCGGAACAGCGGCGAGTCCGGCGGTGGCGAAAGCTGCGGCGTCCAGTCGGTCAGCTTCTGCAGCGCATAGCGATCCATTACCGTTCCGCGCCATACGCGGTCGACCTGCTCGAGCGGCACTCTGACTGCCGAGGTGGCGGCCCAGACTGGATTGGCTTCGTCCGGTTCGCGCGCGACATAGAGGCCGGCATGACCCGCGATCGCGTTCATGCCGGGATCGCGAAAGCACATGAAGCGGCCACGCTCGTTGATCTGGATCACCGGCACGCGGCCGTTGAAGTACCAGCGCATCATGGCATAGGTCCGGTAGTCCGTGGTGGCGATCCAGGTCGCGCCGGTCTTTTGCAGTTCGGCCTGCGCGCGGTCCGCGACCCGCCCGTATCCCGCCTCTGCGCCGATCGGGTCGAGCTTGCCGAAAAAATTCCAGGGGCAGACGACCGAGTAGAGAAAGACCAGAACGACGAAGACGATTCCGGACGCAACCGCCGCGTCAGCCCATGCGCTCGTCGATCTGATCATCCATGCCGGCCAGCCTTCCCGCGGCAGCATGGCAATATTGATCGCCGCCGCGGCAAATCCGGCCGGCCATAGGAACATCGGCCAGGTGTCGCCGACCCGTAGCGTCAGCGACTTCCAGAAGAAATAGCCGAAGGGAACGATGACGCAGGTCGAAAGCATGATTGCGACGGCGTCGCCCCGGCGGTATCCCCGCCACGCCGTCAGCCCAACGCCGAACAACACCACCGGGAGCAGGATGAAGCCGACCAGCCCGAACTGCAGGCCGATGAATTCGCCGACGGTGCGCAACGACAATTGGTGGGTCGCGGTGGCACGTACCAACTGGAATCGGAACGACGCCCAGTCGTGCCCGGCGTTCCAGACCAGGACCGGCAGGAACACCATGACCGCGATCAGCGCCGCAAGCCACGGGGTCGGACTTTTAAGCCAGCGCCCGCGCCACCCCGGCACCAGCATGAATGCCAGCACGGCCGGAATCAGCATGACGGCGGTAAATTTGGACAGCAGCGCCAGTCCCGCGAACAGTCCGGCGGCCAGCCACCAGCGGCCGTCGCCGCTTTCGTTCAATCTGACCAGCGCCCACAGCATGGCGACCGCGAACGGGATCAGCGCCACATCGGGCGAGACCTTGGCCATCAAGAGGCCGTAGTAAAGCGCCGCCTCCGGCATCAGTACCGCCAGCACGACCGCACGCATGTCATGGGTCACGCGCCGCACGAGGTCCGCCAGCAGCAATTGCGTGACCAGCATGGCCAGCACGCCGGCGAACCTGACGCCGAAATTGGTGTCGCCGAAGATCGCAGTGCCGAAGCGGATGAACCACGCAATCATCGGCGGATGATCGAGAAAGGAAAGCACGTTCTCCTTCGACCAGGTCCAGTAATAGGCTTCATCCGTTCGCAGATCGATCGCGCAGGCGTAGATCACCCGCATCAGGGTCATTGCCGCGATCAACGCCACCACGGCCGGCCATTGCCGGTGACCGGACCGATCTGGTTTGACGCTGCGGATGTCGGGCGGGGCTATCGTCACGGTGCTTTCTCCCCAACTCGCGCCGGGGTGTCAACTTGCTACGCCGCGCCACGGTCCGAGGGATGGTGGGAAGGCAAACCCGCCCGGTAGAAAACTGTTCACCGGCGGAATAAAACTCTACCGTTGCTGGTATCTATTCCATGGATCGCATGGCCCACTCTTATCGGGAGAGACTGAGAAGATCGACCCGCGGCATCGGACTGCGGCAGATCCGTCTTGCCTGCGGCGTGGTGCTGTACGCCTATCTGGTCAGCCATTTCCTGAACCATGCACTCGGCAATATCTCGATGGATGCCCTTGCCGTCGGCGTGCACTACCACACCCTGTTCTGGCAATTTCTGCCGGTCGCGATCGTGTTCTATACTGCCGCCACGGTTCACACCGGTCTCGGGATCTGGGCGCTGTACCAGCGCCGGCAGTTTCACTGGAAGGCGATCGAGCCGCTGCAACTCGTGCTCGGCCTCAGCATCCCGGCGCTCATCGTCGCCCATGTCGTCGGCGCACGTCTCGGCCAGACGCTGTTCGGCAACGAAAAACTCTACCCACAGGAACTCTACGCGTTCTGGGTCGCGCAGCCGTACAGGATATGGCTGATGTCGACCGTCCTGATCATCGCCTGGATTCATGGCAGCATCGGTCTGTATTTCTGGCTGCGGATGAAAGCATTTTTCAAGCGCGCCGCGCCCTTCCTGCTGGCGGCAGCGGTGCTGGTGCCGACGCTGGCCCTGCTCGGCTTTTATCAGGCGGGACGGAGTGTCGCCGAAGCCAGCGCGGACGCCCAATGGCAGGCCAAGAACCTCTCGGCCCAACATGTCGGCACGACGGCTGAACAAAGCGTGCTGGATGACATTACCGATTATTTCCTGATCGGCTATCTCGGGCTGATCGGGCTGGTCCTGCTGGGCAGCGGTGCGCGCGCCCTGAACGAGCGCCGCCGCGGCCTGATCACCCTGTCATACGGCAATGGCCGCACGATTCGGGTGCCGAAGGGGCCTCAGCGTGCTCGAAGCGAGCCTGCGCTACCGTCTCCCCCATGCCAGCGTGTGCGGAGGCCGCGCCCGTTGCTCGACTTGCCGGATCCGCATCATCGGCGATTGCAGTGCGCTGCCGGAGCCGTCACAGCGGGAGGCATTCGTGCTCAACCGCGTCGGCGCAACCGACCCGGCGATTCGACTTGCCTGCCAGTTGCGCCCCACCGCCGATCTGTCGTTCTTCCAACTCTTCATGCCGCACACGATGTCGGCGAACGCGCATGCGGCGCACCCCCAGCGCGTCGGCCAGGAGCGCTATCTGGTCAGCATGTTCGTGGACATGCGCGGCTCGACCAGGCTCGCCGAGCAGCGGCTGCCGTTCGACACCGTCTTTATCGTCAACCGGTTCCTGAGCGCGGTGTCGCAGGCCGTGGTCGAATGCGGCGGCCAACCCAACCAGTTCGTCGGCGACGGAGAACTGGCGCTGTTCGGACTGCGTACCAGCCCGCAAATCGCCTGCCGCCAGGCACTCAGGGCAGCCGCCCGGATCGCGGCCAATGTCGATGAGCTGAACCGGTTTCTCAGCCATGACCTGCATGAGCCGATCCAGTTCGGCATCGGCATCCACGGCGGCGAAGTCATCATCGGCGACATCGGTTATCGTGACCACATGGTGTTCACGGCACTTGGCGATGCGGTCAATGTCGCGGCGCGGCTGCAGGACATGACCAAAACTCTTGGCTGCGAAGCGGTCGTTTCCGACGAGGTCCGTACCACCGCCGGCCTTGCGTCCGATGATCTGCCCGAACTCGAGGTCACCATTCGCGGACGCACCGAGCCAATGACCGTGCGCTCCGTCGCCGATGCGAAGACCCTGTCCGCGCTGGCCGGCGACCCCGAAATCGTCGCGGCCTGAAATAACGGCCCCGGTCGCGTGAGCGGCCGGGGGCTTTTGTTCAGCACGCGGTTGAGGCTCGCTTGCGACCCCGACGTCGGCAAGATCGTCGGCTATCCCGCCGCAACCTACTGAAACTTGAGCAAAAAACCGGCCTTGCGCCCCCTTGCGGCGGGCAGGCCGGCGGCAACAACCGGAGCTTCAGAACCCGCAGCAGGCCGCGCCTTGCCGCAGGCCGCCGCGTCGAAATCCGGCCCGAACAGCTAAAAAGCGACAATGCGCCATGATAATGATCGTTTTCCGCCAGAATCGCGAAAGGTTTAAGCTATCAAGCTTGACCGTTACCGCTTATCGTGGGGCTATCGGACATGACGGTTTGCGGGGACCGGCAGTCCGTTCTCGTTTTTCGATCCCGCGGAGACGACGTGATGGCTAAAGGTACTGTGAAGTGGTTCAACGCGACCAAGGGCTATGGATTTATCCAGCCCTCCAGTGGCGGCAAAGATGTTTTCGTTCATATTTCGGCGGTCGAGAAGGCCGGCCTTTCTACACTTAACGAAGGACAGACGGTGGAATACGAAGAGGTAGCCAATCGCGGCAAGACCTCGGCGGAAAACCTCAAGGTTTGACGCCATCAAGGTAGTCGGTTACAGCGCCCTCTCGGACATAATCCGGGAGAGCAGCCCCGGAAGATCTCAGAAAAACGAAGATCCCCGACAACAACCAGCACTCGGCAGGAGCGGACGACGCTCTTGCTCGCATTTGAATCGGCGCAGAATGCGCGGGTTCGGCCAGTTCAATCCTCGTTGATCCCCTTGTCAAACGCAACCGGCGGCTGCAGCCAGCCGCACGGGCCGCATGTCCACGACCGGTCGATCCTAAAGCGTTTTCCGGTTCCCTCGAATCATTGTTGCTTCTCCCGAGGCTTCATGGTTCGAGACGCGCGAAGGCGCGCTCCTCACCATGAGGGTCCAGCACGTCATCCGGGGAAGAAGACCTCATCCAGAGGAGCATCGCGCAGCGATGCGTCTCGAAGGATGAAGCCGTTGCGGTTGGAAATTGCGCAAGTCGCGCGCTCGACCGCTCCCGCCCCACCTGAAACCTGGTTTCGCGATCCCGGACTTGGGTCCATGATGGGTGCCGGGAAACTTTGCCATGATGTCCGATGCCTCACCGCTGCCGCCTTTCACGGCACCCTATGCGCCGGACGACGATGTCATCGCGGCGCGGCTACTGGAAACGGCCCGACCGGACGCCGCGCAGGACGCGCGGATCGACCGCACCGCGACGCGCCTGATCGAGGCCATCCGCGCGGCCGGCGACCGGTTCGGTGGCGTCGAGGACATGCTGCGCGAGTTCGCGCTTTCCACCAAAGAGGGCCTCGCGCTGATGGTGCTGGCGGAAGCCCTGTTGCGGGTGCCGGACGCGCGCACCGCGGACCAGTTCATCGAGGACAAGCTCGGTCAGGGCGACTTCGTGCATCACGAGACCCGGTCCAGCGCGTTCCTGGTCAATGCGTCGGCCTGGGCGCTCGGAATGTCGGCGCGCGTGCTGCAGCCCGGCGAAACCCCGCAGGGCACCCTCGGGCGGCTCACCAAGCGTCTCGGCGCACCGGCCGTGCGCGCCGCCACGCGGCAGGCGATGCGGCTGATGGGCAGCCACTTCGTGCTCGGCGAAACCATCGAATCGGCGCTGGCGCGGGCACAGCCGGATTCGGCGCGCGCGCCGCGCTATTCCTTCGACATGCTCGGCGAAGGCGCGCGCACCGGACCCGACGCCGAGCGCTATTTCAATTCCTACGCCAGCGCGATCGATGCGATCGGCCGCGCCGCCGACCATCGGCCGCTGCCCGATCGGCCCGGCATCTCGGTCAAGCTTTCCGCGCTGCATCCGCGCTATGAGGCCGTGAGCCACCGGCGGGTGCTGACGGAGCTGGTCCCGCGGCTGATCGATCTGGCGCGCCGGGCCAGGACCTATGACCTGAATTTCACGGTCGATGCCGAGGAAGCGGACCGGCTGGAATTGTCGCTCGACGTGATCGCCGCCGCGCTCGGTGACGCATCGCTCGCAGGCTGGGACGGCTTTGGCCTTGCGATCCAGGCCTACCAGAAGCGTGCCAGCGACGTGATCGAATATGCCGATCAGCTCGCACGGCAGCTGAAGCGGCGGCTGATGGTGCGGCTGGTCAAGGGCGCCTACTGGGACACCGAGATCAAGCGCGCCCAGGAGCGCGGCCTCGACGGCTACCCGGTGTTTACCCGCAAGGCGATGACCGACCTGAACTACCTCGCTTGCGCGCGGCAGCTGCTGAGGCTGCGGCCCCGCATTTTTCCGCAATTCGCCACCCATAACGCGCTGACCGTCGCGACGATCCTCGAATTTTCCGATGGCGACGGCGGCTACGAGTTTCAGCGCCTGCATGGCATGGGCGAGGCGCTCTACGCGCAATTGAGCGAGGATCGTCCGACATTGGCGTACCGGACCTATGCGCCGGTCGGCAGCCACCGCGATTTGCTCGCCTATCTGGTGCGGCGCCTGCTGGAGAATGGCGCCAATACCTCATTCGTGGCGATCGCCGCCGACCCGACCGTGCCCGTCGCAACCCTGCTGCGGCGCCCGCTCGAGATCATCGGCGCCGCCGGCCCTGCGCGGCACCCGCATATCCCGCTGCCGCGCGATCTCTACAGGCCGCAGCGAGTCAATTCGCGCGGCATCGAATTCGGCGAGCGCGCGGCGCTGAACCAATTGGTCGCGGCGGTTGCGGCGAGCCAGCCGAGCCTCGGTGCGGCCACTGACCTCGATGCGGAGGCAGCCAACGAGCTGACGGTTGCCGCTGGCGCCGGATTCAAGGCGTGGAGCGCGACGCCGGCCGAAACCCGAGCCCGCATACTGGACGATGCCGCCGATCTGCTCGAACGCCGCGCGGCGCACTTCATCGCGCTGCTGCAGCGCGAGGGCGGCAAGACGCTGGACGATGCTCTGTCGGAAGTCCGCGAAGCCGCCGATTTCTGCCGCTACTACGCCGCGGAGGGCCGCAGGCTGTTCGGGCCGGGTAAAACCATGCCGGGCCCGACCGGCGAGAGCAATGTGCTGCGGCTGCGCGGCCGTGGCGTGTTCATCGCGATATCGCCGTGGAATTTTCCGCTGGCGATCTTCCTCGGCCAGGTTACGGCGGCGCTGATGGCCGGCAACAGTGTCGTCGCCAAGCCCGCCGAACAGACGCCGCTCGTTGCAGCCGAAGCGGTGCGCCTGCTGCACGAAGCCGGCATGCCCGCTTCCGCGCTGCATCTGGCGCAAGGCGACGGCCGTATCGGCGCGGCGCTGACAGCGCATCCCGACATTGCCGGGGTCGTCTTCACCGGCTCGACCAAGGTCGCCAGATCGATCAACCGTACCCTTGCCGCGAAGGACGGCCCGATCGTGCCGCTGATCGCGGAAACCGGCGGCATCAACGCGATGATCGTCGATGCCACCGCGCTGCCCGAGCAGGTCGCCGACGACGTCGTGACGTCGGCATTCCGCTCGGCCGGCCAGCGCTGCTCGGCGCTGCGGCTGTTGTTCGTGCAGGACGAGGTCGCCGACCGCATGATCGAGATGATTTGCGGCGCCGCACGCGAACTGCGGCTCGGCGATGTCCGTGATCCCGCGGTTCATATCGGACCGGTGATCGACCTTGACGCGAAGCAGCGGCTGGAAGCCCACATCGCCCGGATGAAGCGGCAGGCCCGCGTGCATTTCGCGGGCAAGGCGCCCGACGGCAATTACGTGGCGCCGCATGTTTTCGAATTGTCCGATGCGGATCAATTGACCGAGGAAGTGTTCGGACCGATCCTGCACGTGGTGCGCTACCCCGCCGACCAGCTCGATCGCGTGCTGCAATCGATCGAACGCTCAGGCTACGGGCTGACGCTCGGCATTCATTCGCGGATCGACGACACCATCGAGCATGTTGTGGAACGGCTTTCGGTCGGCAATGTCTACGTCAACCGCAACATGATCGGCGCCGTGGTCGGCGTCCAGCCGTTCGGCGGTCACGGCCTGTCGGGCACCGGCCCCAAGGCGGGCGGCCCGCATTATCTGGCGCGCTTTGCCACCGAACAGACCGTGACGATCAATACCGCCGCCGCCGGCGGCAACGCCACGCTGCTGTCCGATCCGGAGTAGAAGAAAGTTCCGTCATTGCGAGCGCCAGCGAAGCAATTCATCCTTCGTCATTCCGGGATGCGCCTCTTGGCGCGAGCCCGGAATCCATAACCACGATCGGGAGTATGGATTCCGGGCTCGCGCCAAGAGGCGCGCCCCGGAATGACTCGTTGCATCACCCCGGTAACATCGGTCAAATGCGCCGGGAAATCCAATGATCGCTGCGACCAGCGATTCCGCAACACGGAATAAGACCGACATCACGGGAGCGAAGACACCATGGAAGACGGCATCTTCGAAGGCCTCAAGGTTCTGGACTGCGCGAGCTTCATCGCAGCGCCCGCGGCCGCAACCGTGCTGTCGGATTTCGGCGCCAAGGTGATCAAGATCGAACCGCCCGGATCTGGCGATCCCTATCGCAACCTGCCGAATTTGCCGGGATATCCGCGCAGCGAACACAATTTCGCGTGGCTGCTCGAATCCCGCAACAAGCGCAGCCTCGCGCTCGACCTCTCGAAGGCAGAAGGCCAGGCGGTGTTGCGTCGGCTGGTGGCCGAGGCCGATGTCTTCGTCACCAATTTCCCGCCGGCGGTGCGGGCACGTCTTGGCATGACCTATGCCGAACTTGCCCCGCTCAACGCGCGCCTGATCTATGCGTCGTTTACCGGCTATGGCGAAAAGGGCGAGGAAGCCAACAAGCCGGGTTTCGACAGCAATGCCTATTGGGCGCGCTCCGGCCTGATGGACCTGGTCCGCGCCGATACCGCGGCGACGCCGGCGCGCTCGGTCGCCGGCATGGGCGACCACCCTTGCGCGATGGCGCTGTATGGCGCGATCGTCACCGCGCTCTACAAGCGCGAGCGCACCGGCAAGGGCTCGCATGTCAGCTCGAACCTGATGGCCAACGGCGTCTGGGCCAATGGCGTGCTCGCCCAGGCCCGATTATGCGGCGCGAAATTCAGCGAGCGGCGCACCCGCGAACATGCCCTGAACGCGGTGACCAACCACTACCAGTGCCGGGACGGACGCTGGATCATCCTGTCGCTGCTCAACGAGGAGCGGCAATGGCCGGCGCTGGCCCGCTGCATCGGGCGCGAGGACTTCATCGCCGATGCCCGATTCGCCACCAAGGCCGACCGCCATGCGCGATCACTGGAACTGATCAAGATCTTAGACCAGATCTTTGCCACCAGGGATCTCGCCGAATGGCGCCAGATCCTCGACGGCAACGGCCTGGTATTCGGCGTGGTCGGCATCCTCGACGACCTGCCGGACGACAGGCAGATGATCGAGAACAACGTGCTGGTGCCGTTCGAGGGCGACACCATGCTCACCGTCAACAGCCCGATCTGGATCGACGGCAGCAACAAGGTCTGCCCGAAGCGGCCGCCCGGCCTCGGCGAGCACAGCGACGAGATCCTGCGCGAGGCCGGCTATGATGAGGGTGCGATCCGGCAATTGCGGGCAGCCGGCGCCGTGGCCTGACCATTTCCATCTGAATTGAATAATCGCATCTCGGGGGCCTCGTGGTTCGAGACGCCGCGCAAATGCGCGGCTCCTCACCATGAGGGTCTGAAGACCTCATCCCGAGGAGGCGCGAAGCGCAGCTCGCCGGCAGGATAGCCTACGCGCCCGTCGTCGTCGATGGATGCAGGGCCGTCTCGAACGATGCCGGCCGATCCGCGCTTCGCCTGCCGGTCCCGCCCATGCCCGCGAGCCGGCTCAGGGAGAACGCCGCCAGCGCGGCGCACAAAGCGGCAGCAGCCGCCGCCATGAAGACCGAGGCCGTGCTCCACTTCATGGTCAGCAGCATGCCGCCGACCAGCGGTCCGACGATCGAGCCGACCCGGCCGATCCCGAGCGCCCAGCCGACACCGGTAGCCCGGACCGAGGTCGGATAGAACGCCGCGGCGAGTGCGTTGGCGGCAATCTGGCCGCCGACGATGCAGAAGCCGGCGGCGAAGATCGCCAGCGTGACCAGGACGGCCGAATGTCCGAGCTGGCCGATGGCGCCGACCGCGAACACGGCGATGAAATAGACCAGCGCCAGCGCGCGAAACGAGAAACGGTCGATGATGCTGCCGAGCGCAAACGTCCCGACAATGCCGCCGACCTGAAACATCGCGCCGATCAGCGCCGCCACCGACACCGAGGCGCCGAGATCGTTGAGAACCGTGGGCAACCAGTTCGCCAGGAAATAAAGATCGAGCAGGCTCATGAAGAACACCACCCACAACAGCAGCGTGACCAGGGTTCGTCCGTCCCTGAATAGATGCAGCACCGGAACGCCCTCCAGTGCGGGTTCGTGCACGGCGAACCTTGTATCCGGATCGAATCCTGCTTTCGGATTGATGTGCTCGAGCAATTCGGCGATGTGCCCTTGCGACCGCCCGGCAAGGACCAGAAACCGGACCGATTCCGGCAGCCGCAGCGCCAGGATCGGCGCCAGCAACAGCGGCGCGACGCCACCGACGATAAACACCGAACGCCAGCCGAAATGCGGAATCAGCACCGCGGCAAGCAGACCGCCGAGCGCGGCTCCCACCGAGAAGCCGCAGAACATGATCATCACCATGGTGGCGCGGCGGCGGCGCGGATTGAATTCGGACATCATCGCTATGGCGTTCGGCATCGCACCGCCGAGGCCGAGCCCGGTCAGGAACCTGATCGCGAGCAGCGCGTCGACGCCGTGGACCAACGCCGTGATCAACGTGCCGATGCCGAAGGCTAGGGTCGAGAAAATGATGATCTTCCTGCGCCCGATCCGGTCGGCCAGCGGCCCGAACAGCAGGGCGCCGATCATCAACCCGAAAAGGCCCGCGCTGAACACCGGGCCGAGCGCAGCCTTGGTCAGACCCCATTCCCTGGCGAGCGCGGGCGCGACATAGCCGATCGCCTGGGTGTCGAAGCCGTCGAGAAACAGCACCGCCGCGCAGGTCAGCAGCAGCCGGATCTGGAATCCGCCGACCGGCTGCCGGTCGATGAACTCAACGACATCGACCGGCGCTGATCCGCCGATTGGTGCTTGCGAAGCCGCCATTGCCGTCCTCCCCTCAAATCGTCGCCGCCTAAAGCGTTTTCCGGTTCACTCGAATCGTTGTGGCTTCTCCCGTGGCCTCATGGTTCGAGACGCGCGAAGCCGCGCTCCTCACCATGAGGGTGAGACCTCATCCTTCAGGAGCATCGCGAGGCGATGCGTCTCGAAGGATGAAGCCATTGAGGTCGGAATTGCGCTGATCTGGACTAGCCGCGCAATGCGTCCCTCGAATAACCGGCGATCCGCTTATAGCCTTCCGACAGCGCAACCAGTTCTTCATGGCTGATGACGTCCGCGATCGCGCCGAACGGCCGGTCGCGGGTCCGTTCGAACACCTCGCGCAGGATCGCATCGGGCGGATTGGTGCGGTTGGTCAGGACGATGCGCGTGGTGGCTTCAAGGCGTTGCTTCTCATAGGCGGCGAGCGCGGCGATCGGCTCGCCGGTGTCGAGCAGCGCCGACGTCAGCGCGCGCGCATCGAGGATCGCCTGGCCGGCGCCATTGGAGCCGCGCGGCACCATCGGATGCGCGGCGTCGCCGAGCAGCGTCACCCGGTCGAAGCTCCAGCGCGGCAGCGGGTCCTGATCGACCATCGGAAATTCCAGCACGCTGTCGGCGGCGCGGATGAAGGCCGGGACATCGAGCCAGTCGAAATGCCAGCCGGCAAACGCGCCGATGAAGTCGTCGATCGCGCCCGGCCGGTTCCAGTCGCGCTTGCGGTAGACCGGAGTCTCGATTTCAGCGACCCAGTTGATGAGTTGCAGCCCATCGGGGCCTGTGGGGCGGATCGGATAGATCACCATCTTGCCGTGCGACATCCATCCCGCACGCACCATGCTGGCGCCCGACAGCATCGGCTTCCAGCGGGTGACGCCGCGCCACATGTTGATGCCGGAATAACGCGGCTCGCCCTCGTTCGGGAAATGCTGCTTGCGGATAGCGGAGTTGATGCCGTCGCAGGCGATCGCGGCATGGCCGCGCACGGTGCTGCGGTTCGCTCCCCCTGGCCCGTCGGAAAAATGCACGCTGACGCCCGATGCGTCCTGCTCGACGCCGATACAATGATGGTTGGTGACAAGCCGGTCATTCCCGGCGCGAGCGCGAAAGGCATCGAGCAAGGCCATCTGCAGATCGCCGCGGTGGATCGAGAATTGCGGCTGGGCATAGCCCGCCGCGCGGCCCAGCGGCTCCTGATAGATCAACTGGCCGAAGCGGTTGAAAAAGGTCGCGTCGCTGGTCTCGATCGCCACCCGCGCCAGCGCCGGTTCGAGCCCGAGCGTCGCGAGTTCCCTGGTGGCATGCGGAAGCAGATTGATACCAACCCCGACCGGCCTGATCTCGGCGGCGGATTCGAAGATCCGGCAGGGAAGCGCGGCGGCATGCAACGCGAGCCCGAGTGTCAGGCCGCCGATGCCGCCGCCAACGATGATGATGTCGTCCATGTTCCCTTCCGGCAGCCGCTGCTTCGGCGATCGCGCCCGCGATGAAACACGATTGGCAGGCTTGCCGTCAATCTGGACGGGGCGGCAGCGGATCGCCGTTTCGTTCCCGGCTATTGATAAAACACATCCCCATCCGCGACCTCGCGCCGACGATCTGACACGCCAGTCCCTTGGCGCAGGTCCACGACTTGAAGCTTATGTCGTCGTCTCTTGCTTCGGGCATCTGCCGATAGCAGTGCGCGCCCCAGCCGTCCTCATATTCGGTCCCGGCGAGTTCGGTGCTGCCGCGCGGCTGCGGCCGACTGGAAAATCCGCGCGAATAATCCGGCCTGTGGCCGTCGCGCAGCGCCATCAGGATATCGCGGCGCCTGACCTGATCGCCGAAGAAATGCGGCGACCCCGGCACGATCGTCGAATTGGAGGGCTTGGCCGCCATCCAGTCGACGCCCGGGAAATGAAAACCGCCGATGCCGCGGGTTTGGTGGCATCCGGCACAGGTGATGTCGTTGAGCCGGCGCTCGAAGCCGGCGACCGAACGGATATTCTGCAGGGGGACGCCACGCTCGGCCGCCTGCTTCAGTGCCGCAACGACGTCATGGTCGCTGAATACTGGTTTTGCCGCCGCGTCGTCGCCCTGCACGAGACCGAAGGCCGGCTGCAGCTTCGACGGATCGAAGCCGACCGGCGTGGCCACAATCGCCCGACTGGCCAGGAACTTCTCCGGGATCAGAATCGTGCCGCGATCGAGCTCGCTGAAGTTGCCGGGATCGAGCAGCCAGGCCCTGAATTCCCGCTGGAGTTCCGGGTCGGCTAAAATCCGCTCGCGATCGATCTGGTTCTCAAGCGGCGCCTGGTCGAAGCGCTGCGCCTGTGCATCGTAGCGGAATACTTTCAGGAGATAGTCGGTGCGAAAATCGTGCCGGGGCGTTTTGGGCGCGTGCGCAATCTGCAGATCGGTTTCGATACGGTCGATATTTTCCGGCCGGATCAGGTCGAGCGGACAATCGTTCGCGATCAGTTGTTTCGCGAGCTCAGCGCCGACGGCAGCGGATTCGCCGGCCTCGAGCCAGCGGCGCGCGATCTCGGCGCAGCTGAAGGCGGCGCCGTTGCCCACGACCGCATGATCGGCCTTGGCCTTCAGCACGACGTTGAGCGTCATCGGCAGGCGCGGCGAGGCAGCGCCCTCGCCTGGCTCCGGCATGCCCGTTCGTGTCAACCGGTAGATCAGCCTGATTTCGCCGCAGCTGTCCGGCGAGACATAGGCGCGATCCATCCGGTTGACGATGCCGGACAGCACGAAGCGTGAGTCGTTTGAGTAGAGAATCGAGCGGTCGAACAGCTCAACGTCGTATGGACTTCCGACGCCGATGCTTTCGTCGGGAAAATCGGCCTTGTGCCGAACCAGATAGCGGTCGAATTCGGCGTCGAGCGCCTTGCGGACCGGCACCATCGACGACAACGCGAACAGCTGGCCATTGGCGAGCGCTGCGTCAGCCGATCCCGCCGCGAGCATGATGCGGGCAAGACCAAACCTTCCGCGATCGAGTTCGCGCAGCGCAAAGGGCTCGATGATCGCGGTACCTCGCTCGAGCGCCGCGGCGCTTTGGGCGTGGCGCGCGGCGAAAGCGCTGCAGGCCAGAACCAGGATCGTGACCAGGAAACGCAACGGCCGGCTCATCCCTCTCGAAGGTCGCGCCCCGCAAACACCGGTTTCAGGGCCGCTTGCGCGCGACTTCTAGTGGGGAAAATAGCCGAAAAGCCGGCCGACTCGCAGTCGAAATGCAGCGCGGCGCACGGTCAGGCGCCGGACCGCGCGTTAGCGTTCGACGATCAAGCCTCTGCTGGTCACGACCACCCAGCGGCCGTCCTGACGTCGGATCGCGTCGATGCGGCCAAGGCCCGGCACGGGATCGCCGGCATAGACTTCGTAGACGCCGCGCCGGCCTTCGATCAGCGCGCCGCCACGGCTGACGTCGCGCAGGATCCAGTCATTGATGGTTGGCAGCCGTGCCACCTCGGACTTGGGCGCGGCCACCAGGGCGGGCGCGGCCGACGTCACCGAGCCGGTGACCTCTTTCGACGCCGCCTGCGAGGCCGCCGCGGCTGCGGGAGCCGGCGGCGCGGCGCGCAGCTTTTCCACGGCCTCGCTGAGGCGGGCGAGCTTGGCCGCCGGTTCGGCCTGGGCCTTTTCGAGCTTGTCGAGACGATCGCTGGTCTTGTTGAACTGGCTGATGCCCATCTTCGAGGTATGTTCGACACTAGCCTTCAGCACGGCAACGTCGGCATCGATCCGCGCGACCGAGGCTTCCAGAGCGTGGTCGCCCGCCGTCGATGCGGCCTCGCCGCCCGGATGCCCGAAGCTCGCCGTCGCCAGCGCGCCGCCGAGCGCACCCGCACCCGCCGCCAGCGCCACCACCGCTGCCATCGCCGCCAGCCGGCGCTTGCCGAACAGGGCCGAACGCTTCGGGGCCTCGGCTTCCCGGGCCGCGTCGTCGCCGGCCCAGCTGTGCTCGCCGGGCGCCATGATCATCAGCTTGCCGGCGGGGCGTGGGCTCGCCGCATCCGCGTCCGGCGCCTTCGCCTCCGGCGCTTCGCCGGTGCGGCCCTGATCGGGCACCAGATTGGGAGATTGAGCGCTGATCGGGGCCTCTGGCGACGCAGCGGCCGGCTCGGCCGCGGCCCCCGCCGGCTTGGAAACAATCGGCTCGGCAAGGGCGGAACCGGGTTCACCGCTGGTCTGCTCGGCTGGTTCGCTCACGGCTAATTCTCCAGGATGGGTTGACCATTTGGTAACTTTCATTGCTTGCCAAATCGTTACCGGCCCCTTGCTTACCGAAATTTTAGGAAGTTGTTCGGGCCGGTTTTCGCTGGATCGGGCGTTCCCTTGCTGCTCTGCGGCAAAGGCGCCCGGGCCCGATCGGCGTTTGCGCCGCCGGGTTTCCCGACTAACATGGCGACAACAACCAGCCAGAAGGCAGGCGGCACCATGGCGATCGAGAAATGCATCAACGAGTTTGGTGTCGGCGATGTCATTTTCGAGGAGGGTTCGAGCGGTCGCGAATTGTTCGTGGTGCTCGAAGGCCGCGTCGACATCGCCAAGATGAACGGCGCCAGCAAGACCGTGATCGTGACCCTGGGCAAGGGCGAGTTTTTTGGTGAGATGGCGGTGATCGACGGCTCCTCGCGGTCGGCGACCGCGATCGCCGCCGCACCGAACACCCGGGTGATGCGGATCAATCATGCCCGCTTCGTCTATCTGGTCAGCCAGCAGCCGGCGTTTGCCTTGATGATCATGGATGCGCTGAGCAAGCGGCTGCGGGCGTCCAACGCCCTCACCTTCAGGGCACCCGGACCATGAGCGACCGCAAGCCGAGCCCGTTTCCGGTTCTCCTCGACAACCCCGTCTGCTCGCTGATCAAGGCCGCCGAGGATGTCTACCAGATCCGCTTCAAGAACCGCGCCGCCAACGCCTATCTGGTGCGGGGCAAATCGCGGACCATCATGATCGATGTCGGGCTGTCCTCGAACTTTGTCCATTTGCTGGAATGCCTCGATCACCTTGGCTGCGGGCTGGATCAGATCGACATGGTGATCCTCAGCCATGAACATCTCGACCACATCGGCGCCGCCTACCGCTTCGACGACCGCACCATCATTGCCGCCCACCGCCTCGCCGCCAACAAGATCATGCTGCGCGACGACTTCTCGATGCTGCGCAAGATGTTCAACGAACCAAACGAGCCGATCGATGTCGATATCTGGCTGGAAGAAGGCAATCTGATCGACCTCGGCAACTTCCGGCTCAACGTCATGTATACGCCGGGCCACACCTCGGCCTGCATCACCCTGTTCGACCAGGAAAAGGGACTGCTGTTCGCCGCCGACACCTTGATGCCCGGCGGCGTCATGGGCGGTGTGTTCGGGTCGGGCAGCATCAGCGACTACATCCAGTCGCTGGAGCGGCTGCGGGGGCTGAATTCCACGGTACTGCTGTCGGGGCATGGCCGGCTGTCCGACACCCCGCAGGACGACGTCAGGATCGCGATTCAGCGCTCTCATGGCCTGCTGTCGGACACCGCGCAATTGTTCGATGCGCTCGACGCGCGGTCGAATTTCGAGCCAATCATGCAGTCGGTGCGCGACCTCAACAAGCTCGACGACACGTGATGCGCCTCGCGGTTTGACAAGCGGCCCGACGGTCTGCTCAAAGGCCTGCAACGAAAATGGGGAGCCAGCCATGAAGCTTTACGATTAGATCGGGCCGAACCCGCGTATCGTCCGCATGTTCACGGCGGAAAAGGACATCACTATGCCGAAGCAGACCGTCGACCAACATCGCCGCATGGTTCGCCCGCGTCGGCGAGCGGCCTTCGGTGAAGGCGTAAGCCAGCGCTCGCATCCCACCGCCGTCATTGCGAGGAGCGCTTGCGACGAAGATTCCATGGGGAGTGGATAGCGACCAAGTCTGGAGCCAGACTGAGGTTTGCTGAAACCACTCAACCTGGAGACGACGATGTTGCTCGATCATCCTTCCGACGGACTGACCGCTATCCG
>JBDTKD010000357.1:0-2527 GCA_039935515.1 Bradyrhizobium sp. | reverse complement strand
AACGCAAGATCATGATAAAACAACAGAAGACCGGGCGCGAGCTGCTTATCCCGTTGCATCGGGACACCATCGAAGCGCTCGACGCTTATGACATGCAACACATCGTGATCATCACGACTGCTTACAGCAAGCCCTTCACCGTCGACGGTTTTAGTGGATGGATGCGGGACGCTATCTCGGAGGCCGGACTGCCTCTCGATTGCAAGCCGCATGGCCTACGGAAAGCCGCCGGACGTTTGCTCGCCGAAGCCGGCGCGACGGCGAAGATGATCATGTCGATCCTCGGACACAAGACGCTCGCTGAAGCCGAGCGCTATACGGAAGAGGCTGATCAGGCGGGCCTCGCGGAAGACGCAGTGATCAAGCTTGAAGGACACAAGGCGAACAGGATTGCCCAAACCACTTCCGTGGGTTTGGGAAAAACGCCGAAAACGAAAGGAAAATCAGATCAATAGGTGTGAGGCTGGCGCTCCCTAGGGGAATCGAACCCCTGTTTCAGCCTTGAGAGGGCCGCGTCCTAACCGCTAGACGAAGGGAGCGTGCGGCTTCAGGGAATAGCCTTGAAATCGGCCCGCGGCAAGACGGCGGGCGCCCCCGGTTGCATGATCCGGGTCAGGGTTCGCCGACAAAGGTCAGCCGGCCGGCCGGCTTCAGCGTATGGGTGTCGAAGGTGCGGATTTCGGTCGTCCCGCCGATATCCAGCGTTACCACCAGCCGGTCGCCGGCGACCCCGGTGGCAACGATGCGAGCGCCTTTGGGCAGGGTCGCGGTGACGTCGGCCGCGACGGAGCTTCCCTCGGTGCGGAAAAGACGATAGCCGATGGCGATGAGAACGGCCGCGATCGCCAGCGCCGTGGTCAGGCCCACGATCAGCATCAGCCGCCGCACCCGCAGAAAAAGCGCGGCTTGTTCTGGTGTCGGTTCGGGCGCGACGGTTTCGGTCATTCAGGCTCTCTTCATTCAGGCTCTCTTGGGCTCTCTTGGGATCTCTTCGGAACAAGGCTCTTCGTTGGAACAAGGCGTGTCGTCAAACAGCGGTCAAAGGCTTGAAGTCACCGTCGCCGGCGACGAGGGATCGGCCCGGCTCGACCGCGTGCTCGCGGTGCGGCGCCCGGAAATGTCGCGCTCGCGGCTGAAAGCGCTGATCCTGGCCGGCTCCGCCGCAATCAAGGGCGTCCCCGTCCGCGACCCCGCTTATCATGTCGCCGCCGGCGATACGATCACAATCGATGTGCCGGAGGCGACCGCCGCCGAACCCCGGGCCGAAGCCATCGCACTCGATATCGTCTACGAGGATGACGACATCATTGTCATCGACAAGCCCAAGGGTCTCGTCGTCCATCCCGGCGCCGGCCACGAGACCGGCACGCTGGTCAATGCGCTGATCGCCCATTGCGGCGCCAGCCTGTCGGGGATCGGCGGCGTCCGCCGCCCGGGCATCGTGCACCGGCTCGACAAGGACACCACCGGGCTGATGGTGGTGGCGAAGAACGACCGGGCGCACCAGTCGCTGACCGCGCAATTCGCCGATCACGGCCGCACCGGCGCGATGCGGCGCGGCTACCTGGCCTTTGCCTGGGACCTGCCGCACCGCCAGCGCGGCACCGTGGATGCACCGATCGACCGGCATCCGCATGCCCGGGAGAAGATGGCGGTGCGCGAGCGCGGCCGCGACGCCATCACCCATTGGGAGGTCCAGGAATCGTATCGCGGGCGCGACGGCAAGCCGGTGGCCTCGCGGATCGCCTGCCAGCTCGAAACCGGACGCACCCATCAGATCCGGGTCCACCTCGCCCATATCGGCCATCCCCTGCTTGGCGACAGCGTCTATGGCCCACACTTCAAGACCAAGGCGAGCCGTCTCGGCTTCGGCAGCCAGGCTGCCTTGGCGGCCCTCGGGCGCCAAGCGCTACATGCATACCTCCTGGTGCTGGAACACCCCCAGACCGGAGAAATTTTGCGCTGGGAGGCAGCTTTGCCGAAGGATCTGGTTCTTCTGCAGGACGCCCTGCGAGCGGCGCTATGACGCAGGCTCTTTTGAAAATGCAAGTTATGCCAACAGGTTATGGCAGCCACACGGGGACGTGACGCTCAATATCCTTCCAAATCCCGGTCGATTTGGTGTATGCTGCACCTGCGTTGAATATCCAACGCGGAACATCGCAGCGCGACTGGCTTTAACAAAGCGGTCGTCTGCCGGGCCCGCCGCTGTCGGGGGCCTGAACCACTGGAGGGCGCTGAAAATGGCCCGTACAGCTACATTACCGGTTCTCAACGGAGAATCCGGCCTCTCAAGATACCTCGCCGAAATCCGCAAATTTCCGATGCTGGAACCCCAGCAGGAATACATGCTCGCCAAACGCTGGCGCGAGCACGACGATCGCGACGCGGCGCATCACCTTGTCACCAGCCATCTCCGGCTCGTGGCCAAGATCGCCATGGGCTATCGTGGCTACGGCTTGCCGATTTCCGAGGTCGTCTCGGAAGGCAATGTCGGCCTGATGCAGGCGGTGAAGCGGTTCGAGCC
>JBDTKD010000356.1:0-6868 GCA_039935515.1 Bradyrhizobium sp. | reverse complement strand
GGACATTGAGGTCGCGGGCGGGTAAAATCGGCCGACCGGAGCAACTGCCATGTCGATGCAAAGTGTGGCCCGTTCCACGGCGGCCATTCTGACTCCGCCGAACCGGAACCTCTTGGCGCATATCCCGGGTGACGAGGGCTGGCCGGTGATCGGCCGGACGCTGGCGGTGCTCGCCGACCCCAAGGGCGAGGTCGAGCGGATGGCCGCGAAACACGGCCTGATCTATCGCAGCCGTGTCCTTGGCGAAACCAGCATCAGCGTGCTGGGGCCGGAGGCCAACGAACTCCTGCTGTTCGACCAGAGCAAGCTGTTCTCCTCCACCCATGGCTGGGGTCCGATCCTGGGCCTACTGTTCCCGCGCGGCCTGATGCTGCTCGATTTCGAGGAGCATCGCCTGCATCGCCGCGCGCTTTCAGTCGCCTTCAAGTCCGAACCGATGAAATCCTATCTTGCGCAGCTCGATGCCGGCATTGCAGCGCGGGTCGCGCGATGGAAGGCGCAGCCGGGGCCAATGCTGTTCTATCCCGCGATGAAGCAGCTTACCCTCGATCTGGCCGCAACTTCCTTTCTGGGCGCCGACATCGGTCCCGAGGTCGATGAAATCACCCGTGCCTTTGTCGACATGGTGGCGGCATCGATCGCGCCGATCCGCCAGCCCTGGCCCGGCACCCAGATGGCGCGCGGGGTCAAGGGCCGCAGGCGTATCGTCGCCTATTTCTCGCAGCAGATTCCGATCCGCCGCGGCAAGGAGGGCCAGGACCTGTTCTCGCAGCTATGCCGGGCAACGCACGAGGACGGGGCACTGCTGTCGACCGAAGACATCGTCGACCACATGAGCTTTCTGATGATGGCCGCGCACGACACGCTGACCTCGTCGCTGACCTCGTTCGTGGCCGCGCTCGCGGCCAATCCGCACTGGCAGGACCGGCTGCGCAACGAGGTGACGGCGCTGGGCGTGGCCGCCAGCGAGCCGACCACCCTGGACAACCTCGCGGCAATGCCGCTGACGGAAATGGCCTTCAAGGAGACCATGCGGATGAAGCCGCCGGTGCCCTCGATTCCCCGGCGTGCGACCCGCGATTTCAGCTTCAAGGGCTATGCGATCCCGGCCGGCACCATGGTCGGCATCAACCCGCTGTTCACGCATCACATGCCGGAGATATGGCCCGATCCCGAGATCTTCGATCCGATGCGCTTCAGCGACGAGGCGCTGCGCACCCGCCACCGCTTTGCCTTCGTGCCGTTCGGCGGCGGCGCGCATATGTGCCTCGGGCTGCACTTCGCCCATATGCAGGCCAAGTGCTTTGCGCGGCATTTCCTGCAGAATCTCGGCGTCACGCTGCAGCCGGGCACCGCGCCGGACTGGCAGATGTGGCCGATCCCGAAACCGCGCGACGGATTGCGCGTGATGCTGTCGCCAGTCTGAGGCGAGTTCGAGCTCTCGCTTCATCCTTCGAGACGGCGCTTCGCGCCTCCTCAGGATGAGGTCTGTTAGACCCTCATGGTGAGGAGCGCGGCAACGCCGCGCATCTCGAACCACGAGGCCCCGCGTGATAGCGGCCCGTGTGATGATGCGGTTGCTATTCGAGGAACGTGGTGAGCTGCGCACCCTCGTCGGCGACGAATACCGCGATCAGTTCCGCAGGTTCGGTATTGCTGGCGTTCGCCGAGATCAGATGCGTCGCGCCCGGCGGCTCAAAAAACGACTGCCCCACCTTGAACGTCTCGACGGGACCGCCACCCAACTGCGAGCGGATTTCGCCCTTGGCGATGTAGGCGGTGACCGAACCGGCATGGCGATGCTCGCGGGTAAATCCACCCGGACCGTAGAATACACGCACGATCGTTACACGCTTGCCCGGCACGTTCGGCAGCGCATAGGAGGCGATCGGCTCGACGGTATCAAGCGCGGATCCCGCGGAATCGCCGACCGCACATAGCGGCGCGACCACATTCTCGATGGCGTCCATCGTGACCGGCAATGCCTTCCCGATCAGCAGCGCACAGGCGAGACCGCCGACCACCGCCCAACAGAACGGCCGGAATTCAGCCCGCACCGGCGACAAAGTCTGGGTTGTGACCATCGATGCCTCCCGATGCGGCTATCCGGCTTCCTGATCGAACGCCTTGCGGAGCGCGACATAGCCCTGCTGCTGCTGAGTCCAGTTGCGGCCGCCGGTGATGGCGCCATCGACCACCAGATCGTGGCCGTTGATGAAGCTGGATTCGTCGCTGGCGAGAAACACCGCGGCCTGCGCGATATCCTCGGGCAGTCCGGCGCGCGGTATCGGCTGCGCGGTCTTGTAGACCTCGCGCATCACATCGGGTGTCTTCTCCGCCGCCTCGACCGAAAGGCCGAGCGCCTTGCCGAAGATGCCGGTGGCGATCGCGCCCGGCGAAATGCTGTTGACGCGGATACCGGCCTCGCCGAGTTCCATCGCCACGCATCTGGTGAGGTGAATGACGGCAGCCTTGGCGGCGCCGTAGACCACCGACGACGAGAAGCCGGCGAGCCTTCCGGCGATGCTGCCATTGTTGATGATGCTGCCGGATCTCTGGCGGCGCATATGGGGGGCGGCGTGCTTCATGCCGAGCATCACGCTGCGCACCAGCGTCGCCATCGCGCTATCGAAGCGCGCCACCTCGAGGCCTTCGATGCCGCCGGTCTGTGCCGGGCCGCCGGCATTGTTGAACAGGCAATCGATTCCGCCGAACTTCTCCACGGCCTCGCCGATCAGGGCGCGCATCTGCTCTTCGAGCGTGACGTCAGTCTGGCGAAAGATGCAATGGGCGCCGAGTCTTCTCGCCAGCGCCTCGCCCTCCGGCACGCGGCGGCCGGCGATGACGACTTTCGCCCCTTCCGCGACGAAAACTTCCGCGGTCCGCAGCCCGATTCCGCTCGTCGCACCGGTGATCACCGCAACCTTGCCGTCGAGCCGTCCCATGTCGCGCCCCTCTCCAGACCATCCTGTCGCTATATTCCCGGCTTGGCGGCGCAACGCAAGCCATGCTTGCCGCCTGACATGGAGGGCGTGATGCCGAAACACCTGCTCTGCCGACTCCGGCTGCGGTTTTTGCCTTATGCTCGGCCTTATTTCGGATTTGCTGATCGGTTGATGTAACACATGACCAAATTGATCGACGAGCTTCGCCGCGGCTGGCAAGGAATATCTCAACCGTCACGGTTATTTGTCGTTGGATTTGTGACATGCTGCCTCGCTTTGTCGACGGCGGCCCGGTGGGGCCTTTCGCTGATCCGGCCCGACGTATTTTTCACGCCCTATATCCCGGCCGTGTTCTTTGCCACCGCGTTTGGCGGCTTCCGGATCGGGATTGCGACGGCCCTGGCCGGGGGCGCATTGGGGGTGACCGTCAATTTCAGCGACATGTCGGCCGATTTTGCCCGACTGGCGCTGGCGGCGATCTATCTCCTGGTGTGCGGTCTGATGATCTGGGGCGTCGAGCATTTTCGCTCGGTCGCGACCCAGCAGCGGCGGATATCAAAGCGCCTGATCGAGGAGGAAGAATACCGCAGGCTCGTGGTCGACGAATTGCAGCACCGCCTGAAAAATAAATCGTCGACCATTCATGCCGTTCTGCACCAGGTGCTGCAGGACCAGCCGAAAGTCTGGGGCAGCATCGACCAGCGGATCCGGGCGCTGTCGGCGACCGACGATCTGATCGCAAGGGTTGACGGCACCGGCTGCGACATCAAGGACTTGCTATTGTCCGAACTCGGGCCATACGGGCATGTCCGATTTAACTTGAACGGCGGCCCGCTGTTCCTGCCCGCCAAACTGGCTGTCAGCCTCGCCCTGATGTTCCACGAACTTGCCACCAATGCCGGAAAATACGGCGCGTTTTCGTCTGCACGCGGGCTATTGCAGGTGTCGTGGACGGTTTCGGACGGCCGCCTCAATATCGTGTGGGACGAAACCGAAGGTCCGGTCGTCGGTGCGATCGGGCAACCGGGCTTCGGCACCCGGCTCTTGAAATCGGCGTTGCTGCCGTTCGATGGCAAGACCGAGAGTTCGTTCCTCAAAACCGGCGTTCACTGCACGATGCAATGCCGCCTGCCCGCCAGCTAAGCCGTCTGCGGTCACGGTATGGTCGGGCGTTGACCGTCTGTTAATGACGATCGGGGCAACGCCGATTCGGAACCCGCGTGTGACGGGGTTGCATCGTTTTCGGGGTTTCGTCTTAACCAAAACTACAAGGGAGTTCGACAGAGTCGGCCTCCATGCAAAGCCGTCATCTCTTCCTGTCCGCCGCCGCGATTGAAGGCGAGCCCGAGATCATTGCCGATACCGAGCCGGGCCTCCTCAACGACGTCTTCAGGATGCTGCCCCACGGCGTCACGGTCCAGGACGAGCAGGGCCGCTTCCTGCTGGTGAACGACGCCGCCGCCGCGCAATTGCGGATGGCGGCCGCGCAGCAGGCGCTGGCGCCGTCGCAGGAACTGGACCGCCGGCGGGCGGCCGGGCTCGAGCTGCTCCGCGCCGGCCAGACCGCCGTTACCGAAGAATGCATCGCCAGCGGCCGGGGCAAGCAGACGTTTCTCACCACCCACCGGCCGGTTCGCATCGCCGAGCGCAACCTGCTGCTGTCGAGTTCTGCCGACATCAGTGCCCAAAAGGCCTTCGAGGACCAGTTGTTCCGCTCGGCCTTCTATGACGAACTGACCGACCTGCCGACCCGGCGGGTGATCGAGCATCGCGCCAACACGCTGCTGCAGCACCGCGACACGCCGGCCAGCTTCGCACTGGCCTTTCTCGACATCGACAATTTCAAGCACATCAACGACTATTACGGCCATGCGGCGGGCGACGCGCTGCTGGTCGAGATCGCGAAGCGTCTTGGACTGGACTTGCGCGAATCCGACATGCTGTCGCGGATCAGCGGCGACGAATTCCTGCTTCTGCTGCATCCGATCGAGGGCGAACGGCAGGTGGCGGAATATATCGACGTCACGCTGCAACGGCTGAAGGCGCCGTTCTTCATCGATGGATCGGAAATGTTCGCGTCGACGTCGATCGGGGTCAGCCTTTATCCCGAACACGGCCGCAGCTACCAGCAGTTGCGTCAGAACGCCGATATTGCGATGTACCGCGTCAAGAGCGGCGGCAAGGGCGCGGCGGCCTTCTTCGACGCCGGCATGGAGCGTGAAGCGCTGGCGCGGATGAAGGTCGAGCAGTCGCTGCGGCAGGCCATCCTGGAAAAGCGCTTTTGCTGCGCCTTCCAGGCCAAGGTCGACATCAGGACCGAGGCGATCAAGGGCATCGAGGCCCTGGTTCGGCTGCGCGACGACGCGGGAGTGATCCAGGCTCCCGGCACATTCATCGATCTCGCGGTCGAGCTTGGGCTGATCGACGAGCTGACGCATCTGGTGCTGGCCGAAATCGTGAAATCGATCGACCTCATCAACGACACGTTCGGCGCGGACACCAGCATCAGCATGAACGTCGCGGCGAAACAGGCCGGCAACCCGGAATTCATGCGTTCGCTCGCGCAGGCGCTCGAGGCGACCGGCTATCCCGAGCGCTTCATGATCGAAGTGACGGAAGACGCCTTCATCGCCAAGACCCATTTCCAGAGCGAGATCCTGCCGATCTTCCGGAAGCTCGGCGTCGGGATTTCGATCGACGATTTCGGCATTGGCTATTCGTCATTGTCGGCGCTGGCTGACATCACCGCGGATGAAATCAAGATCGACCGCTCGTTCATTGTCGACATTCACAAGCGCCCGCGCAGCCAGGGCATTTTGCGGGCGATCGAATCGCTCGGCGAAGCGCTCGGCATGACGGTGATCGCGGAGGGCATCGAATCCTTCGAGGAACTGGCCTATCTGCAGGCCGCCACCAAAATCCGCTATGCGCAGGGCTATTATTTCGCCCGGCCGATTTTTCTTGAAGAACTCAAGCCGGCGACGCGGATTTTCAGCGAGACGCGGGTCATTTCATCGAGCCGCCCGGTCCAGCAGGCCCGCCCGGTCGTTTTCCGCGGCGAGCGCCATCGCCGCTGAGACGCCCGATTCTGCCGCCCCGCTGCCGCTTTTTTCCTGGCCGGCTTACTATCGCCTCGGCGGCAGGCGGTTTATAAACACCTCTGAAGAATTGTTCGGCGCGCCTTGCGTGCGATTTCAACGAGACCACATGCCTGCCGTATCCATCCTTTTGAACGTGCTCTGGATCCTGTTCGGCGGCCTGTGGATGGCCCTCGCCTGGATCGTCGCGGCCGTAATCATGGCGATCACGATTGTCGGCCTGCCCTGGGCACGGGCCGCGTTCAACATCGCCGCCTATACCCTGTTGCCGTTCGGCCAGCGGGCGGTGCGGCGCGACAGCCTCACCGGCCAGCCCGACATCGGTACCGGGCCGCTCGGCCTGATCGGCAATCTGATCTGGCTGGTCCTGGCGGGCTGGTGGCTCGCACTCGGGCACATCGCGACCGCGATCGCGCTGGCCGTCACCATCATCGGCCTCCCCTTCGCCTGGGCGCATGTAAAACTGGCTGGCATCGCGCTGTGGCCGATCGGCAAGGTGATCGTGCCGGCCTGACAGGCTGTTCCGTTCTGATTGAAACCGGTACCCATTTCGCTCAAAACGGCTCAAACTTCCGGGGGCTTCAGGGCCGCCGTTTTTCCGGCGTTCCGTCTGCACCCGCCTCCGACTGCCGTTGCCGAGGCCGGGCCAATCGGCTAAATGAACCTCAACGCACCCGTAGCTCAGCTGGATAGAGCGTTGCCCTCCGAAGGCAAAGGTCACACGTTCGAATCGTGTCGGGTGCGCCATTCTACGATATCATTGCCGGGAGCGGCGCCGATCCCGATTAGGCCGCCGACAGCCGCACGTGAAACTTGCTGCCGGTC
>JBDTKD010000355.1:0-5128 GCA_039935515.1 Bradyrhizobium sp. | reverse complement strand
ATGCGCTTGACCAGGGAAGCTTCCGAGAAGCGCGGCGCCGGCTCGGTGACATGCTGGGTGACGGCGAGCGCCTGACGCTTCAACGCTTCGCCTTGGCTCATGGCCGGGAGTCGGCGACCGTCCTCGTCGTCGCCGTCGTCGTCGCGGCCGTCCTGGTAGAGCGCAAGAAAACCATCGAATTTGATCACTTGCCCGGTGGCGCGCAGTTCGAGCACGCGCGCGCCGGCCCTGGCGGCGATATCAACCGTGGTGCGTTCCAGTTCCGCCGATTCCATCTGGCTCGCGATGGTGCGGATCCAGATCAGTTCATAGAGTCGTGCCTGGTCGGTATCGAGCCGGCGGCGCATGTCGGCGGGGCGGCGCGACAAATCGGTGGGGCGGATGGCTTCGTGGGCTTCCTGGGCATTCTTGGCCTTGGTCTGGTACTGACGTGGCGCATCCGGCACATAGGCGTTGCCATAGTCCTCGCCGATCACCTTGCGTGCCTGGGTGATCGCCTCGTTGGCGATCTGTACGCCATCGGTCCGCATATAGGTAATGAGGCCGGCGGTCTCGCCGCCGATGTCGATGCCTTCATAGAGCCGCTGTGCGATCCGCATGGTATGTGCCGGCGCAAAGCCCAGTTTCCGGCTCGCCTCCTGCTGCAGCGTCGAGGTGGTGAAGGGGGCCTGCGGGTTGCGGCGGGCGGGCTTGGCTTCGACGGTGGAGACCGTGAAATTGGCGGACTCGATCGCCTTCTTGAAATCTTCCGCCTGCGCGCCGCTGCCGATGTCGAGGCGCTGGATTTTCTTGCCGTCGGCGCCGACCAGGCGTGCCTCGAAGGCTTCGCCGCGCGGTGTCGTCAGGGTCGCGACCAGCGACCAGTATTCGCGGGGGACGAATTTTTCGATCTCAAGTTCGCGGTCGCACACCAGCCGCAGCGCGACCGACTGCACCCGGCCCGCCGAGCGCGCACCCGGTAGTTTCCGCCACAAAACCGGCGAGAGCGTGAAGCCAACCAGGTAATCCAGCGCGCGGCGCGCCATATAGGCATCCACCAGCGCGCCATCGATCTCGCGCGGATGCTTCATGGCATCCGTCACCGATTGCTTGGTGATGGCATTGAATACGACGCGCTCGATCTTCTGGTCCTTCAGCGCCCGCTTTTCCTTGAGCACTTCGAGCACGTGCCAGGAGATCGCTTCGCCCTCGCGATCGGGGTCGGTGGCGAGGATGAGCTTGTCGGCGCCCTTCAGCGCCCTTGCGATGTCGTTGAGCCGGCCTGCCGCCTTGGGGTCGATCTCCCAGATCATCTGGAAGTTTGCGTCCGGATCGACCGATCCGTTCTTCGCCGGAAGATCGCGGACATGGCCGAACGAGGCCAGAACCTCGTAGGACGCGCCCAAATATTTGTTGATCGTCTTGGCTTTAGCTGGCGACTCGACAATGACGATATTCATGTCATTCCAATGGCTTACGGGAAAAATAAAGGCCGCTCCCGCGAGACTCGCGTCGGCCGTTTCGACCCGAACATGGGTGCAGCGGAGGTCGCTGTCAAATCGACTGATGTTGGACGGCGCTCCTGGAGGCCATGATTTCTATCTCAAAAGTTGTAAAATGCGCGCAATGATTGCACAGCTCAGGGCTGTAGGGGCGAAAAAATCCCGCAATTGGACGTTTGGCCAGGCGCGATTTCGACCTCACTGGCTTCATCCTTCGAGACGCATCGCTTCGCGCTGCTCCCCGGGGATGAGGACCCTCATGGTGAGGAGCCGCGCCTGCGCGGCGTCTCGAACCACGAGGCCCTCGGCACGTCAGACCAGCGACACCAGTCCGCCGCCGTGGCGCTCCAGCCGCCCGGCCAATTCGAGTTCGAGCAGCACCGTGCGGACAATGCCGGGCGAGGTCGCCGCCATCCGGATCAGATCGTCGAGGCCGATCGGGCTCGGTCCCAGCAGTTCGACGATGCGCGCGCGATCGCCCGCGTCGGGCTCGAAGTCGAGCGGCTCGGTTCGGTCCGGCTCGTGCAATTCGATCGGCCGCTCCATGATCGGCGCGACGGCGTTGATGACATCCGATGCCTCCGTGATCAACGTCGCGCCCTGCTTGATCAGTTCGTTGGTACCGGCGGCGCGCGGGTCGAGCGGCGAGCCCGGCACCGCGAACACCTCGCGGCCCTGTTCGGCAGCGATGCGCGCGGTGATCAGCGAGCCCGAGCGGTGTGCGGCCTCGACCACGACAACGCCGAGCGCGATGCCCGAGATCAGCCGGTTGCGCCGTGGAAAATCCCGGGCGCGCGGTACATGGCCGAGCGCCATCTCGGAAATCGCACTGCCGGATTCGAGCATCGTGGCGAGCAGATCCTCATGCTCGGGCGGATAGACCTTGTCGTGACCGCCGGCCAGCACCGCCGCCGTGCCACTCCCCAGGCTGGCGCGATGGGCCGCCTGATCGATGCCGCGCGCCAGTCCCGAGGCGATGACAAAGCCGGCCTGGCCGAGATCGTGCGCCAGCTTGGCTGCGAATTTCAGGCCGGCACCGGACGCAGTGCGGGAGCCGACGACCGCCATCATCGGCCGCATCAGCACCGCAAGCGCGCCGCGCACGCCGAGCAACGGCGGCGCACCGTCAAGTGCGGCAAGCCGCGGCGGATAGCCGGTCTCGCCTGGCGCGACCAGGCTGACGCCGAGCTGCCGGCAGCGTGCGAGTTCACCGCGGGCCTCGTCTTCGCTGCAGATGCGGCCCGGACGCGCCGCGCCGCCGCGCCGCGCGAGATCCGGCAGCCGCTCCAGCGCGGCGCCGGCACTGCCGAAATGACTGACCAGCGAACGGAACGTACGCGGCCCGATATGGTCGCTGCGGATCAGCCGCAGCCAGTCGATCCGTTCGGCGTCTTGTAGCTGTGTCATGCCTGAGGGTTCGATTGCCACGCTGTCCTCCCGCCGCCAGCATGACTCAACCCCAAGATGTGGGCAACGGAAATTGATCGGCTGGCGTTTTGGCGCTGCCCGCGGATTTCGCTTCGCTCGTCGGGGCTACACGGTGTTCCGCGGCACCGGGAGGTAAAGCTTGCCCGCTGCGGACCCGCTCCGTAAAAGCAGCCGGGTCGCCTTTCAGGGGTAACGCCGATGATATCGCTTGCCGAACTACAGCACCGGATCGATCGAGGCGAGCTTTCGCCCGAGGCGGCGATCGCCCAATCGATGCAAGCGATCGGGGCGAAAGAGAAAGCCGTGGGCGCCTTTGTCTGTCGCTCCGACAATCCGCGCGCCGCCAGCCAAGGGCGGCTGCGCGGCATTGCCGTTGGTATCAAGGACATCATCGATACCGCGGACTTTCCGACCGAAATGGGCTCGTCGATCTACAAGGGCTGGCGGCCACGCGCGGATGCGGCTGTGGTGGCAATGCTGAAGCAAGCGGGCGCGACCATCATCGGCAAGACCACGACGACGGCCTTCGCCGCGCTCGACCCGACTGCGACCCTCAATCCGCATAACCCGGGGCATACGCCGGGCGGCTCGTCATCGGGCTCCGCCGCTTCGGTCGGGGCCGGCATGATTCCGCTGGCGCTGGGAACGCAGACCGGGGGCTCGGTGATCCGGCCGGCGTCGTTCTGCGGCGTGGCTGCCATCAAGCCGTCCTACCGGCTGCTGCCGACGGTCGGGGTCAAATGCTATTCCTGGACGCTGGACACGGTCGGTCTGTTCGCGGCCGGCGTCAAAGACCTGGCACACGGGCTTTCAGCCATGACGGGCCGGGCCGAACTGCTGGACGATGCCGCCAGCGAACCGCCGCGGATCGGCCTCGTGATGCAGGATTTCGCCGGCGCGCCGGAGGCGGCAGGCGGGGAGGCGCTGCGGGTCGCGGCGGCGGCAGCGGAGCGGGCCGGGGCATCGATCCGAACGCTTGCGCTGCCGGAGATCGTCGCAGAGGCGTGGCGGATCCACCCGATCGTACAGGAGTTCGAGGCCCATCAGGCGCTTGCCTGGGAATACCGGACTCATCACGATGCGCTGGCGCCGCTGTTGCAGGCCAAGCTCGACGGCACCGCCGGCATAAAACCGGCGGACTATGACAAAGCGCGCGGAATCGCCAATCGCGGCCGCCGTGCGATGGCAGAAGTCTTCCACGGCATCGACGTATTGCTGACGTTCTCGGCGCCCGGCGCGGCGCCGAAGGGGCTGGCGTCGACCGGCGATCCCCGTTTCAACCGGCTCTGGACCCTGATGGGCGTGCCTTGCGTCAACATCCCCGCCTATGTGGCCGACGGCGGATTGCCGGTGGGTGTGCAGGTCATCGCGCGGTTCGGCGACGACGCCGGCGCGCTCAAGGCGGCACGCTTTGTTGAGAAGGCGCTGGCGCTGCGATGAGGGATGCGAAAATTTCCGACGGAAACGAGCCCGGCCATGACGAGAACCGGGACGACGCGCTTACTTCGCCCCGATCCGCCCTTCGGTCCCCGCCTTCAATCGCTTGATGTTTTCGCGGTGCATGTAGAACGACAGCAGCGTCAGCACGGCGAACAGGGAGGCGAGGGTGAGGTGGCCGAACCACCACAGGAAAATCGGGGTGACCACGCTCGCTACCAGCCCCGACAGTGACGAGTAGCGGGTCACGACGGCGGTCACGAGCCACAGCGCGCAGAACAGGACCGCCGCCGGCCAGAACAGCCCGATCAGCACCCCGATATACACCGCGACACCTTTGCCGCCCCTGAACTTGAGCCACACCGGAAACAGGTGGCCGAGGAAGGCGCCGAGCGCCGCCAGCATTGCGGCGTTGGGCCCGCCATAGTAGCCCGCGATCAGCACCGCGATCGTGCCCTTGAGCATGTCACAGACCAATGTCGCCGCGGCGAGGCCCTTGCGCCCGGTGCGCAGCACATTGGTGGCGCCGATATTGCCGGAGCCGATCGAGCGAAGATCCTGGGTTCCCGCGAGTCGGGTCAGGACCAGCCCGAATGGAATCGAGCCGAGCAGATAGCCCAGCAGGAACGCTGCAACCAGGAATGCATCAGCCGACATCGCCGTTGCTCCCATCGACCCTCATTGGTCCGTCAAACATGTTCAAAGACCGTGCGTCCGCCGATGATGGTCCGTACCACGCGGCCCGAGAACCGTGCCTCGTCGAATGGCGTGTTCTTGCATTG
>JBDTKD010000354.1:0-7997 GCA_039935515.1 Bradyrhizobium sp. | reverse complement strand
CAAGCCGGCGGTGACCGTGGGACCTACCGCATGCAGCCGATATTCGAACGAAGTCGCCACGCCGAAATTTCCTCCTCCACCGCGAACGGCCCAGAACAGATCGGGTTCTTCATCCTTGCTCGTCTTCACGACCTTGCCTTCGGCGGTGACGAGCTCGACGGACAGTAGATTGTCAAGGGCGAGGCCATATTTGCTCATCAACCAGCCCAGGCCGCCACCGAGGGTGAGCCCGGCGATGCCGGTGCTCGAAACGACCCCGCCCGTGACCGCCAGACCGTGCAGTTGGGTTTCGCGGTTGAGCTCGGCCCAGGTGACGCCACCCTGCGCCCGTGCCGTGCGGCTGACGGGATCGACGTGAATTCCCTTCATCGTGGACAGGTCGATCACCAATCCGCCATCGATGGTCGCGCGCCCTGCCACGTTGTGGCCACCACCGCGAACCGCGACTTCGAGGCCGAGCTTGCACGTGAGGTTGATCGCATCGACCACGTCGGCAACGCCCTGACATCTCGCGATCAATGCCGGGCGCTTGTCCACCAGACCGTTGTGGACCTTTCTGGCTTCCTCATACCCTATGTCCGCCGGCCTCAAGAGTCGCCCTGAGAACGTGCCGGAAAGTTCACCGGCGCCGTCTGCAACCGATCGAACTGAGGTCATGGGGGCTCTCCTCATTTGGGCCAATGCCTTCTTCCGCCCCGGCCGGAGGATGCGCAAACTCGAATAATTCAGCCCAAGATGAACCATTTTCATCTACAATCGAGACATGAACAAGCTGCCGCCCCTCATTGAGTTGCGCGCCTTTGATGCCGCGGCGCGGCATCTGAGTTTCAAGAAGGCCGCGGCCGAACTCGGCGTCACACCTACAGCGATCAGCCATCAGATCCGATTGTTGGAGCGTTATTGCGGGCGGGCTCTGTTTCGTCGGAGGCCGCGGCCCCTATCGTTGACCGAAGCCGGAGCCCGCCTTCTTCCGATCATCCGGGATGGACTCGAAGCCTTTGTCACCGCTTTCGCCGCCGTCAAGCGCGACGGGGACACGCAGCCCCTTCGAGTGACGACGACAAATGCCTTTGCGAGCCGCTGGCTTGTGCCGCGCCTGCCGCGCTGGAGGAAGTTGCGCCCCAATGCGCCTCTCGACGTGATCGGCACGGACGGCGTTTTGGACCTGCATGCCGGTGATGCCGACGTCGCCATCCGCTATGCCCGCACGTTGCCGACGGATGGCATCGCCAAGGAATTCTTGGGCGATTCCTTCTGGCCCGTCTGCAGCCCCGAATTGCTTAACTCGGGCCTGAAGCGCGCTGCAGGCCTTCGTGGACAGGTCCTCGTTCATTGCTGGTGGTCACCATCCGATCTCGGGGCGCCAACTTGGCAGAGATGGCTCGCCGCTGCGCGACGCAAGTGGCGCGACGTGCCGCAACCCAAGGACATGGATCACCTCAGCTTCAGGGAGGAGCTGCATGCAATCGAGGCAGTGATTGCCGGACAGGGCATCGGCATCTTTAGCGATGTGCTGGTGGCCCGCGAACTCGCCGCCGGCACGCTGGTAAGACCCCTTAAATTGTGTCTGCCGGGATATCGTTTCTATCTCGTTCGTTCGCCTGGTCATCCGCGCGAGAAAACGATCCAGGCTTTCGCGACCTGGTTGCAGTCAGCAATATAGGCCCTTGCTGCTGTTGCGCGTTGCCGGAGATCTCGAAAGGCGCGCAATTGGGTATACCCGACTTGTTATTCAATAGGGTCGTCATCGCTCGTTTTTGCCGACGACCTTCAGCGGTCGGCCCTGGCTGACGAATGCGTAGTGCCCGCTGCCGAGCCCGCCGAACATCAGCGCCTCGACCACCGGTTCGGCGATCTCGCCGGAGGCGGCCCAATCCACCACGAAGTTGGCGCCGGTTCCGCCACGGACATCCGTGACGGGAACGAACACTTCAACGGTCGAAAATGGCTTCAACGCAACCGGCCCCTTGAGATAGCTTTCCACCAACTTCCCGCTCGTATCGAAATAGGCGATACGGCGAAGCACAAGCGGTCGTGTTTCCGAGGCGTTGTGGATGCTCAGCGTGACCGAAAATTCCGCCCGCAGCTTGCCCTGGCTCATCGAAACGCTCGAATAGACCGGAACATAGAATGCACCGGACACGCCGAGATTTTCCGATGGCATCGCGGTCAGCGAACCGGAAAAGGTTTGCTCGATTCCGACGGAAGGCTGGGCGTCGGCCATCGCCACATACATTGTCAGGAGGCAGGTCAGCCCCGCACCAACAAGCCGTCTGATCAGGATGTGACACATCGCTCGTTTGATCTTCGCCGTCATGTCCTTAGGTTGAGGGATCGGAACCCACACGGATCGGTTTTTAGACATGCATGAACTCATTCGCGACATCACGTTATGCATCCTGTTCGCATGGGCTCTTGGGCTTTTGGCCCATTTTTTCCGGCAGCCGCTGATCCTCGCCTATCTTATCGCCGGGTTCTTCATTGGTCCATTCGGCACCGGCTGGGTCAAGTCCCAGGAGTCGATCAGCATCATCTCCGAGCTGGGCCTGATCTTCATGCTGTTCATGATCGGGCTGGAAATCGATCTGAAGAAGATCGTCCGCGCCGGCCGGGTGATCCTGGTTGCCGCGGGTGGGCAATTAGCGGGTGCCTGCCTGCTCGGCATCCTGTTCTTCGTAGCGATAGGGTTCTCGATGGGCGGCGGCCGGTTCGATGCACTCTATCTCTGCATCGCCTGTGCCCTGAGCAGCACCGTCATTATCGTGAAGGTTTTGTACGAAAAACGCGAACTCGACACCGTGCCTGGGCGCATAACGCTTGGCATCCTGGTGCTGCAGGATATCTTCGCAATCCTGTTTTTGGCGGTGCAGCCAAGTCTCGGCAATCTCCAGCTTAGCGTCGTCCTGTTATCGATCGGCCGCGTCGGCCTGCTGGTTGCCGTAGCGTTGGCGATAAGCCGCTTCGCCTTGCCGCGGCTGTTTCACCAGATCGCCCGCCGCCCTGAATTGATACTGCTCGGCGCGCTGGCGTGGTGCTTCCTGATCGGCGAGATCGCCGAGCGGCTGCATCTGTCGCGCGAGATGGGATCGCTGGTGGCCGGAGTGTCGCTATCGACATTTCCCTATGCGCTGGATGTCACCGCGAAGGTCACGACGCTACGCGATTTCTTCATCACGCTGTTCTTTGTCGCGTTGGGCATGACGATCCCCATCCCTGATCTTTCGGTGATCGGCCTCGCGCTGCTGATCGCGGCCTTCACGGTCGCCAGCCGGCTGCTCACGACCTTCGCGCCGCTTTATCTGATGAAGCAGGGTCTGCGCGCCAGCCTGCTGCCAGCGATCAATCTGGCACAGATCAGCGAGTTTTCGCTGGTGGTGATTCAGACCGGGATCGCCAGCGGGCATATCAAGGCCGAAACCGCCAGTGCGGTGTCGTTCGCATTCGTGATTTTGGCGGTGCTGAGCACATTTGTGATAATGCGCAGTGACCCGATCACGCGGGTTGCCATTGGCCTGCTGAAGCGGATCGGGATTCGCGATCTGGATCACGGCCACACCACCGACGCGGAACACGAAGAGGGACCTGGCGAGACCCGGCGGATCGTGATCCTGGGATTTTTCCGCGCGGCCAGCGCGCTGCTGACCGAGATCGAGCGAAGGAATCCATTGTTGCTGGATCAGATCAGCGTGGTCGATTTCAATCCCAACGTATTTCGAACGCTGGTCGACCGTGGCTTGCATGTGATTTACGGCGATATCAGCAATGTCGAAACCCTGGTGCATGCTGGGGTAGCAAAGGCGCAGATCATCATATTGAGCGTGCCCGATTCGCTGTTGAAGGGCGCCAACAACGAAAGGCTGGTCCGTCACGTACGCTCACTCAATCCGACCGCAAAAATCGTCTCCACCGCCGACCTGCTTTCCGATGTAGACGATCTCTACGCCGCCGGCGCGGACTACGTCACGGTGCCGCGCCTCAGCGATGCCCACGAGCTGTTCACAGTGATCGAGGCAGCCGACGACGGGCTGTTGGAAGACAAACGTGCCGAGATGGATGCGCAACTCCGCAAGCGAAAGGAAGTGCTGGTATAAGCCGATTTATGAGCCCCGAGGTGAATACCGATGACGTTCACGCCACCCTCGATTGCCGCCTATGCCTGAAGGGCGCTAGGGCACCGCTATCGGCCGCGATGTTTCATTCTACAAAATCGCGCGAACGCAACCGTCATGTAGACTATTCACGAACGATCTAGCTTTTGATAAGATCGACGATCGACCTGTGCAGCGCAGTCCCATTTTTCAAAGTTTAAGAGGAGACTTCCATGTCGCGTCGTTTGTCAATTGCATTTCTGTCGACGATATTCGTTTACGGGCTCTCAGTAGTCTTCGCGCCGCCCGCGCTGGCGGTTAATTGCGACGTCAATGCTTGTATAAACGTATGCAAGAAGCAGAATCCCAGTTATGGCAGCGGGCAAGGTTGCACGACCACGTGCCTGCAGATGATTCAGGAGCGTAAGTCTAAGGGGCAGTGCAAGTAATCTTGGTGTCGAGGACGACTCATCCTGAAAGAATAATGCCCGCGACGGGGAATTGAAGGTGGTGCCGGGGGCTTGCCATTGAGATCCGGACCGTTTTGGGCCAGACTAGACGGGGATTAGGCTTGACGCTCGAAGGCGGCCCCATGACCAACCCAACCATGATGACCGACACCTACCGCAAGATCGCGGCGCGGCTAACCATGTTTCGGCCGCCGATCGATCTGACGAAATACTTCGCGGGGGCCAACCCGGATGTGCGACTCTATGACGAAAAGCCTTACATCCGTGACCAACTAGAGAAGTACGGTGTCGCGGCCGCGACGAATACGCTCGACGGCGTCACCTTCCTGGCGAAGGACTGGGAAGGCCTGATCATCGCGCTGCGCATTGCCAAGACGGCGGATGGATTCGACGCGTTCGCCGAAGGGCGCAGCCCGGAGAAACCGGCGCATTGGGCCCTCGACCTGTCGATGGCTGCGACGATCGGCAAGGGTTTTCGCGAGATCTGGCGCCCAAAGCTGTCCGACAGGCCGCTCTCAACGCGCGACCTCCCAGGCCGGCACGGCTTCGGGCTTGGACGCGACCGCGGGCAGTGGAGCGACGCCTACAGCGCGCAATTCGGCAAGGACCCGCAACCGCTGGACATCACCTCGCTGCACTTCGCAGTGGCAGGCGACCGGGTGAACGTTCACATCGACGAAACGGGCTTCGTGTTCGAGGGCGCAGACGGTGCGCTCACGGTCGGGCCGAACTTCGGACACCACGCCGGCAATGAACTGTTCTGGAAGACCAGCCTGCCCCTGCCGCGCTGGGCGGCCGAGCACATCGACCTGATCCTGCCGAACAGCGCGAATGACTTTTCGCGCGTGGGCATTTCGGTCGACATGTACCGGCGTAAGGACTTGCGCGTGACCGCCACCGGCTCCTGCGGAATTTTCGGCGGGTTCGAGTGCTCGGGCACGGTGAGCATCAGCGGGACGCACGATCTGTTGGGCACTTCGCGATGAAGGTTATCAAGTTGCTGACGGAAATAAGCTTCATAGCTCATGAGGAGTTCTCGTGGCATAGCTCGCGAAAGGACGCCGGTTACGACGCCTCGCGCGGCTAGTCCGAAAAGAGCGCGGGTCGCCAGAATCCTACCGTTTGATCACAGCGGAGCGGTGCGGCCTGGCCCATTAGGGACGGAGGCCCCTATTGCCGCGGCTGCAGCGGCGACAAATGGCAACTGCAGAGGATCAACAACGGCGGCATGACCGCCGGGCGGCCTCCGACCTCTGCGCTCTTTGTCAACGTATTCTTCTGGACACACCGTGATGGATGGGGAGCCGTGTAAAGCTTCACAGATGAGAAATAGGGCAAGTAGCGAGCCAGAGCCGACGTCCGCTATGCAGGGCACAAGAGCGGCCGGCCACCTATTCCCATTTCAGTCAGGTTCGGATCGCTTCGGGCGCTATGGTAACACGTTCGTGATAGAACGTTTGGGGGCGGGAGCGGGACTAATCAACGGAAGTCGGCTTGGTCGATAGCAAGATGCGAACGAGACATTCTTGCCACCGCCATCCATCCCAAGGAATGTGGTATAAGAGGCGGGTATTGCTGGACGTTTCGCCATGAATTTTTGTTGCAGGTTTTTTCTTGTCGCTGCGCTCCTGCTAGTTTGTCAGCCGGCTTCAGCCGAGAAGCGCGTGGCGCTGGTGATCGGCAATTCCAACTATAAGAACGCGGCGGCGCTTCCGAACCCGGCCAATGACGCCGCAGCCGTCGCTGCGACCCTAAAGCGCGCGGGTTTCGATATCGTTGACTCAAGGCTCAATCTTTCAATCACGGACATGCGGCGAGTGCTGCGAGATTTCGCTGATCAAGCTCGAGACTCCGACATGGCCGTAGTTTACTACGCGGGTCACGGTATCGAGATAGATGGTACGAATTATCTGATCCCGACGGACGCTACGCTTGAGCGTGATACAGACGTCTATGACGAGGCGTTTTCGCTTGATCGCGTTTTATTGGCAATCGAGCCGGCGAGGCAGCTGCGACTTGTGATCGTCGATGCGTGCCGCAACAATCCTTTTGCGGAGACGATGAAACGAACAGTCACCTCGCGGACCGTAAGCCGTGGCCTCGCCAGGATCGAGCCGACAACGACCAATACGCTGGTTGCCTTCGCCGCCAAGGCTGGTTTGACGGCACTCGATGGCAACAGCAAGAACAGTCCCTATGCAATAGCCCTAGTGAAGTATATTGCGACGCCGGGCCTGGATTTGCGCAGGGCATTTGGATTCATCCGCGACGATGTCTTGCAAGCTACCGGTAACCGCCAGGAACCGTATGTCTATGGCTCGCTCGGCGGTGCGGATGTCGCGCTGGTGCCTGCCAAGCCTGTTGCGTCGGCGCCGACGGCCAATGCTCCGTCGGAGATCCGCCGGGATTTCGAGTTGGCTTTGCAGCTTGGCAACAAGGACGCATTGAACGCCTTCCTCGCCCAGTATCCAGACGGATATTATGCAAGCCTGGCCAAGCTTCAGCTTGCCAAAATTGCGGCCGAGGAGACACAGGTTGCAGCGACTGAGAAGGCCCGGCTGGCCGAGCAAGAGCGAGCGCGGCTCTCCACCGAGGGTGCACAAAGGACGGACCAGGAAAAGGCTGCCGCAGACGCGAAGGCCGCCGAGGAAGTCCGCGTCGCCGCCGAAAAGACCAAGCAGGCGGTGCAGGAGCAAGTCGCAGAGTCCGAACGGCAGCGGGTCGCAGCCGACCCGCTTGCAGGCGGTCCCCTCCCGGAAAGCAAGATGGCCGCCGTCGATCCATCCACCAACGAGCCGGCCGCCGGCCCCCCGGCGATTGAGAGAACGCAGGGGTCGAGCCTTCCATCGCTGAGCGACGGACCGCCGCAGGCCGAGTTCGTAAAATCGATCCAGACCGAGTTGCGTCGCGTCGGCTGCATGTCGGCCGACGCCGATGGTAAATGGAACGCGGAGTCGCAACGTTCGCTGGCGCTGTTCAACAAGAAGGCTGGAACCAAATTCGACGTCAAGCTGGCGAGCATCGACGCACTCGATGCGATCAAGCTGAAACCCTCGCGGTTTTGCCCGCTGATCTGCGAGCGCGGCTTCAAGGCTGACGGCGACCACTGCAGCAAGATCGTCTGCGCCAAGGATTCGATGCTCGACGAAGACAATAACTGCGTGAAACGCCGGGCGAAAACGCCGACGGCGAAGCGCGAGCCCAACCAGCACCCTAATCGTGCGGCCCAGGGCCAGCCCCGGCCGGTCGCGCCCCAAGCATCCGGCCAGATCGTCTGCACTGACCAATTGTGCCACCCGGTCCAGCGCGGATGTCACCTCGAGTTCAGGACGAGCGAACAGGGCGGGAGCCGTATGGGCGGCGGCAGCAACGTTGAAATCTGCCATTGAAGTGAATCGCTCGAAGCCGCCCGCTTCGCTTCGTTTTCGCATACGCGATC
>JBDTKD010000353.1:0-18999 GCA_039935515.1 Bradyrhizobium sp. | reverse complement strand
ACGGTACTTTCAAAGTTTCGACTGAGCAAGATACCGAGGGCCGTCAGTCGGCCTGGCAGAGTCAAACCCTAAGTGCCGCTAGGTAGCGATAGCAGCATGATGAATGTATTTTTTAATTCAAGCGCTTAGGTCGCATTCTGGCGTATTTTCGGATACGCTCGGACAGCCCTGAATCATTCCCACTCGATCGTGCCCGGGGGCTTCGACGTCACGTCATAGACCACGCGATTGACGCCCTTGACCTCGTTGATGATGCGGGTTGCGGTGGCGCCGAGGAAGGACATGTCGAAGGCATAGAAGTCGGCGGTCATGCCATCGGTCGAGGTCACCGCACGCAGGCCCACGACATATTCGTAGGTGCGCCCGTCGCCCATCACGCCGACGGTCTTCACCGGCAGCAGCACCGCGAATGCCTGCCAGATCTGGTCATAAAGGCCAGCCTTGCGGATCTGATCGATATAGACGGCATCGGCGTTGCGCAGGATGTCGAGCTTCTCGCGCGTGATCTCGCCGGGACAGCGGATCGCAAGGCCCGGACCCGGGAACGGATGCCGGCCGACAAAGATTTCAGGCAGCCCCAGTTCGCGTCCCAACACGCGCACCTCGTCCTTGAACAGTTCGCGCAGCGGCTCGACCAGCTTCATCTTCATGCGTGCGGGCAAGCCACCGACATTATGGTGCGACTTGATCGTCACCGACGGACCGCCGGTGAACGACACGCTCTCGATCACATCGGGATAGAGCGTACCCTGCGCCAGAAATTCGACACCGCCGATCTTTTTTGCCTCCGCATCGAACACATCGATGAACAGCCGCCCGATGGTCTTGCGTTTGGCTTCCGGGTCGGTGACGCCGGCGAGTTCGCCGAGGAATTGTTTCGACGCATCAACATGAACCAGCGGGATGTTGTAGTGATGCCGGAACAGGTCGACCACCGTCTCGGCTTCGTTGAGCCGCAACAGCCCGTGATCGACGAACACGCACGTGAGCTGGTCGCCGATGGCCTCATGGATCAGGACTGCGGCGACGGCGGAATCGACGCCGCCGGACAATCCGCAAATCACCTTGCCCGAACCCACCCGGGCGCGGATCTTCTCGATCGCTTCCTCGCGGAACGCGCCCATGGTCCAGTCGCCGGTCAGCTTCGCAACCTTGCGGACGAAATTGCGGATCAGCTTGGCGCCGTCGGGCGTATGCACGACTTCCGGGTGAAACATCAGCCCGTAATAGTTGCGCTTCTCGTCCTGGATGACGGCAAACGGCGCATTCGGCGAGACGCCGGCGACGACAAATCCCGGCGGCATCCGGGTAATGCGGTCGCCGTGGCTCATCCAGACCGGGTGCCGCTCGCCGATCGACCAGGTCGAGTCAAATAGCCGGCTCGCGGACTTCACCTCGACATCGGCGCGGCCGAATTCGCGGTGATGGCCGCCTTCGACTTCGCCGCCCAGTTGGGCCGCCATGGTCATCTGGCCATAACAGATGCCGAGCACCGGCACTCCCGAATCGAAAATCGCCTGCGGCGCGCGCGGCGAGCCGGCCTCGTGGACCGATTCAGGGCCGCCGGAAAGAATGACCGCTTTCGGTTTCATCTCCTTGAAAACCACTTCCGCCTTCTGGAACGGCACGATTTCGGAATAGACGCCCTCCTCGCGCACCCGGCGGGCAATCAGTTGCGTCACCTGGCTGCCGAAATCGACGATCAGAATCTTGTCATGTGCCGAGGCCACCGGGGGCATCGACTCACGGGCTGGCTGGGCTGGGGTCATGGGCCAAGGAATTACGCGACCGGGACCGGCCTCGCAATGCCGGAAATCGCCTTGTCCGCGTGAAATTCAGGCTTTCTGCCGCGTCAGCACCGACACAAAAAACCCATCGGTGCCGGTGCGCCGCGGCGTCATCAACCAGCCCTCGGCAGACCTCAGCGCGGCCTCGGCGAAAGCCTCGGCCCTGTCCCACAGCACATTTGCGGTCTGCAACGGCGGCACCACCGCGAATTCAGGGTGGCGGGTGATAAAGTCGAGGATTTGCTCGCCGTTTTCCGGCGCCAGGATCGAGCAGGTGACATAGGCGATCCGCCCACCCGGTTTGACCAGCGCCGCGGCGCGATCGAGCACCTCCCGCTGATCCCTCAGGCGGAGCTCGAGTGCGCCGGGGCGAATCCGCCATTTGGCGTCCGGATTGCGCCGCCAAGTGCCGGTTCCCGTACAGGGCGCGTCGATCAGCACCAGATCGGCGGACGCCCTGATATCGGCAAGCGGGTCGCCGTCGCCCTTCGGCGGACGGACATCGGCGTTGTGGACGCCGGCGCGGGACAACCGCTCATAGATCGGCGCTAGCTGCCGTTTGTCATGGTCGGTCGCGATCAGCCGGCCCTTGCCTTGCATCATCGCCGCCAGCGCCAGCGTCTTGCCGCCGGCGCCGGCGCAGAGGTCGATCACCTGTTCGCCGGGCTTTGCAGCCGACAGCAGGGCCGCGAGTTGCGAGCCCTCGTCCTGCACCTCGATCGCGCCCTTGATGAAGTCTTCCTCGGCATGAATCCCGGGATTGCGCGCGTCTGCCCCGAGTTCGATCCGCAGGCCGATCGGCGACCACGGCGTCGGCTGCGCGCCGAGATGGGCGATCGATCCGAGCACCTTGTCACGCTTCGCTTTCAAGCTGTTGACGCGCAGATCGAGCGGCGCGCGGCTTGCCATGGCGGTGGCCTCGGCGACACGATCGTCGCCAAATACCTGCGTCAGATAGCCATCGAGCCATTCCGGATAATCGCCGGCAACAGGCGCCGGCGCTGCCGCAAGCGACCGCGATGCAAGCGCTGAGCGTTCGCCAGCCGTCAATGGCTGCGGCGCAAACCGGCCGCCGTCGCACAATGCCGCGATGGCGTCGGCGTCCATGCCACGCTCGAGGCGCAGCATGCCGAGCAGGCGCGCCCGCGCGGTATCGTTGTCCATGATCCACGCGCTCGATGCACGCCGGCGCAGCACGTCCCAGATCAGGCCGGAGACCGCGGCGCGATCTCCGGAACCGGCATAGCGATGCACCGTGCCCCACTCCTTCAGCGCCTTCGCCGCCGGGATGCGTTGGGTGTCGATGGTCTCGATCAACTCAATGGCGGCGGATAGCCGGGCAGCAGGAGTCATTCCAAGCTTTCAGTTTCAATAATGGCCGTAAGCATCTAGATCAGCAGCAGAATCTTCAGCGCGAAATAGATCCACATCGCCAGCAGGACCAGCGCGCCGGCGAACCACGCCATCGAGCGCTGTCCGAGATCGTTGGAGCTCACAAAGATTCCGGCATGGGCAAAACGCGTGACGACGAACACCCATGACAACATCACGATCACGAGGTCGGCATGGCGCAGCGGCAAGGCCAGCGCGATCAGGACATAGAACAACAGCGGCAGTTCGAACTGGTTGCGGTAGCAATTGCCGATCTGGGTGGCACGGGTGGGCCAGTTCGGCTGCCCGAGCGCGATATCCCGGATCTTGGTCTCACCGCCGACCAGCGCCCTCCGACGCGCGCCCGCCATCCACAGCAGCAATGCGAAAGTGAGCCCGACGAGAACAAAGACCGGCAGTAACACCATTTGAACCGACATTGGAAATCCCCGGGGTTGAACACAAGCCCCCGGCTATAGCGACCGCGCCTCCCTCTGACAAACCCGAACTCGCCGCGCTGAACCACAATCTACGGGTCAAGGCAACCCGCGTGAATCGAATTCCCGGCCATGCCGCAACGCGCTGCACCTGCGAGGGAGGGATGTGCTAGAAAATCGCGAACGGCGATCCAACGCGCCGGTGGTGAGAACGCATGCGACTACGAAGTTTCCTCGTCCCGGTCCGGTCGCCTTCAGTGCACACGGTCATCCTGGTCCTGACAATGGTCATGGCAGCGTTTCCCAGCTGGGCCGCCAGTGCCGTCATCAAGGATGGCAACACCCTGCAGCTTGGCGATATCACCTACCGGCTCGAAGGCATCGATGCGCCGGAACTGGACCAGATCTGCATCGACGACCATGCCGATCCCTGGGCCTGCGGCGTCGATGCTCGCGACGAATTGGCCAAACTGACCGGAAAGCGTCCTGTTCGCTGCAGCGACGAAGGTCGGGACAAGAACCACAGCAAAAGACACAGCGGCGTCTGCACCGTCGAGGGTGAAACCACGAGCCTGAACCAGTTGCTTGTCCGCCAGGGCTTTGCCCTGAACCTCGAACCCGCCGCCAAGGGCCGGTTCCGGGAAGACGAAGCCGGCGCGAAGAACGATCGCCGCGGATTGTGGAAGGGGTGTTTTGTCAGCCCGGAGGAATTCCGTCACGGCAAGAAAGACGGCATCCTGCTCGGCAGGTCGTGCCGGGCCGACAAGGATCGCGAAATCCGCGAGGTGTTGTTCCCGAACCACCCCGCGATGCCATCCGGCTGCAGCATCAAGGGCAAATTCGCGGTGCGCGCGCGGGTCACGGGCAATATCGGCGTCTATCATTTGCAGGGGTGCCGCAGTTATCCGGCGCTCACCAAGCCGGATCGCTGGTTCTGTTCCGAGGACGAGGCGCAGGCGGCCGGCTTTCGCAGGGCCTATAATTGCCGGGCCGGCGCCCCGAAAAAATGAGAGGCCGCGCCACGGCGGCTTCATCCTGCGCGCAAGAGCGCGTTCCTCAAGGATGAGGTTTTTACTTCTGTAGGACGAGCTCTCCCTCCTCATGGTGAGGAGCCCGCGCAGCGGGCGTCTCGAACCAGAGGCCACCATGCCATTTCGCCGAGGGGTTGCGGCGATGGCCTGATATCGGCGGCCTTCTCTCTTGTGAGCAGCGTTGCTATCGTCACCAATCAGAAGGAAGAAAACTGATGCAAGGACCCGAGGAAGACACCGGGCTGGCCGGCAAAGTCGCGCTGGTGAGTGGCGGCGGTGCGGCGGGCGACGGCATCGGCAACGGCCGGGCAGCGGCGATCCTGCTGGCCCGCGCCGGCACCAACGTGCTGGTCGCCGATCGCGATCTCGGCCTTGCCGAACGCACCGTGGCAATGATTGCGGCGGAAGGCGGCACGGCGGCAGCGCTGGCCTGCGACGTTACGCAGGAGGCCGACTGCAAACGGCTGATCGAAGCCACCGTGGCGCGCTGGGGCCGGCTCGATTTCCTCGACAACAATGTCGGCGTCGGCAGCCGCGGCAGTGTCGTCGAAGAGAAACCGGAGCAATACCGGCGGGTGATGCAGATCAATGTCGAGAGCATGTTCCTGCTCTCGAAATACGCCATTCCGGCCATGATCGGAACCGCCAAAGGCGGCGCGATTGTCAACATCTCCTCGATCTCGGCGCTGCGGCCGCGCGGTCTCACCACCTATACGACCTCCAAAGCCGCCGTGATCGGCCTGACCCAGGCCATGGCGGTCGATCACGGCGGCGACAACATCCGCGTCAACTGCATCTGTCCAGGGCCGATGTATACGCCGATGGTCTATGCGGGCGGCAACGGCATGAGCGAGGCGGCGCGCGTCCAGCGCGCCAACGCCTCGGTGCTGAAGACCGAGGGTACCGGCTGGGACGTCGGCCATGCCGTCAGGTTTCTGCTCAGCAATCACGCCCGCTACATCACCGGCCAAGTGCTGGTGGTCGATGGCGGCGTCACGCTGCGGGGCCCGGAACGCGATTCACGGGATCACTGACCACCCAGGGGAGAACCAACCGATGGCCCGCCTGCCCTATCTCGAGGCCGACCAGCTCGCCCCCGAATACCGCGACATGCTGAAACGCGACACCAATCTGCACAAGCTGCTGGTCAACTCGCCGGAGATGGCGCGCGCCTTCAACGGTGTCGGCGGTTACATCCGCTTCAGGAGCAAGCTCGACCCGCGGCTGCGCGAACTTGCGATTCTCCAGGTCGGCTGGATGGAAAAGTCGGAATATGAATTCACCCATCACGTAAAGATCGGCAGGGAATTCGGCGTCACCGACGGCGATATCCAGGGCATGATGGCGGAAACCGAGGGCAAGCCCTCCGGACTAGAGCCGCTGGCCAAGGCGATCCTGAAAGGCGCGCGCGAGATGGTGCGCGAGCTCGCGATGTCCGACGCGACCTTTGCCGAGATCAAGAAAGAGCTCTCCAACGAGCACATGACCGATCTCGTTCTCACCATCGCATTTTACTGCGCCGTCGTCCGCGTGCTCGCCACCATGAAAATGGACAACGAGCCCTACTACAAAGAGGTACTGCAACAGTACCCGATCCCGGGAGTAACCTGACATGCGCCTGAAAGATCGCATCGCCATCGTGGTCGGCGCCGGCCAAAGTCCCGGCGAGGGCATCGGCAACGGCCGCGCCACCGCACTGACCTTCGCGCGCGAAGGCGCCAAAGTGCTGTGTGTGGATCACGACCTCGCATCGGCGCAGCAGACTGTCGACATGATCGGCGCCAAGGGCGGCACGGCGGTAGCGTTCAAGGCGGACGCCACCCGCAATGCCGAACTCAAGGCCATGGTTGCCGAGGCGCATGGCCGGTGGGGCCGCATCGACATCCTGCACAACAATGTGGGCGTGAGCCTTTCCGGCGGCGATGCCGAGTTGCTCGATCTCACCGAGGAGGCGCTCGACCGCTGCATCGCTATCAACCTCAAGAGCTGCATCTTCGCCGCCAAGCATGTAATCCCGATCATGCGCCAGCAGATCAGCGGCGCCATCATCAACATCTCCTCGATGGCGGTCATCACCACCTACCCCTACGTCGCCTACAAGGCGACCAAGGCGGCGATGGTAGCCTTCACCGAGCAGCTTGCCTATCAGAATGCGGCATATGGCATCCGCGCCAACGTGATCCTGCCCGGCCTGATGAACACGCCGATGGCAGTCGACACCCGCGCCCGCGAATTCAAGAAGAGCCGCGCCGAGGTCGAAGCGGAGCGCGACGCCAAGGTGCCACTGCGCAACAAGCAGGGCACCGGCTGGGACGTCGCCAACGCCGCGCTGTTCCTGGCGTCCGACGAAGCGAGCTTCATCACCGGCGTGACACTGCCGGTGGACGGCGGTGCGAGCGTGCGACGGGGCTGACAGTGCGTGCGGCCTCGCGCGGGGCCAATGCGGCCTATCTCGCGTTTTTCAGCGGAGCGCCTGCATTCACTAAAATAAAAAAGCCAATGAATTCAGTTATGTACGGTATCGCGCGGTACGTGCGCCGCGGCGCCGTTACACCCCGCAATCGAGAGATTTGGGGAATTTCGATAGGGTTTTACCAACATTTAACCAACCAGCAACGTTCGCATGGAACACTGCCACCACGAGGCGGGCCAACCTACGTTGATCAAGGACGAGGAGCAGCCCGCTGCCGTGCATCTGCCGGCAGCATGCCGCTCGATTTTTGACGACTGCGGGCGGCACGCAGCCGCCTGGCTCATTTTGCAAGGTCCAGGAAACAAGCAGCAATGTCGCCAGCAACAAAGGTCTGGGTAGGATTGAGCGGCGAAATCGAAACTCCGCGGTGCGTCAATTGTCAGGCACCGATGCGGCATTCCTGCTCCGAAAAAGAAGGCTCGAACTTTGCATGCCGCGTTTATGAGTGCGTCAAGTGCCGCAGCACACAGGCCTTTGTGACGCCCGACCATTGAGCACGCCAGTTCACGATTGGGGATACCAGGTGCAGATCGTTGCCTCCCGCGTTTATCCTTTCCTGGATGCGTCTTCGCTCAGTGAACGTCTTGCTCGCGATACGCTGCTACGAACCCATGACGGAGCCTACATACTGCACATGTCGTCCGGCGAGGAGACCGAGAACCGAGACCGCTTGATCTGGCTTGACAGCCGGTCGGCGTTGATGTGGGTCAACGCATCGGCGGAAGAATACGGGATGGAGTGGAAGTAGGCTTGAGCGCCCTGGCGCGCGAGAGGCACGGAGCCTCGCCCGGGCGAATCTCGCGCAGATGCCGCAATCGCGATTACGACCTCTGCAGTGAGATTCGCATCGAACGTCAATTGTTCAGTTCGTCTTGAACTCATCCGTCAGGATCGGCCCAAACAGAACCCAACGCTGGCCGTCGAACTTCATCATCTGGAATTGCTTGTTGATCCGCCAATCATCCGGTTCGGTGGAGACCGTCATTCCCGGCAGCGCGAGGTCAGCGACGAAGCCCTTGATGTTAGTCGCCTGCGTCATGATATTTGCGCGCGTGAGATTGTCGCCGCATTGCTTGAGTATCTGCACAAGCAGCGCCGCGGTCGAGTAGCCGTAAGTCGCGATGCCACTGTTGGCGTCCTCGGCCGGAGCATATTTCGCCATGAAAGCCTTGTAACGCTTCATGCCCTCATCGTTAGCCCATTGCGGGTCCAGCGGGTCCTTGCCGTAATTGACCGAAATTATGCCCTTGGCGTTCTCAACGCCGGCGGGAACCAGCGTTTGGCTGACCGGCGTAGCGTTGATATCGAGAATTTGGACCGGCTTCCAGCCGAGTTCGGCAGCTTTCTTGATCGCCTGCGCGCCGAATTTCGGCGTCGTAATATTGTAGAAAAGGTCAGCACCCGAAGCTTTCAGCGTCACCATCTGCGAGTCGACCGTCGGATCCGACAATTCGTAGGACGCCTCGGCGACGATCATGCTCGAGGCCTTCGCCCCAAGCCCGTCCTTCAGTCCCTTGACGTAATCTTTTCCGAGGTCGTCGTTTTGATAGAGAATGGCGATCTTCGCGTTCGGATAGTTGGCAAGAATGAATCTTGCGTAGATATGCGCTTCCGACTGGTAGTTGGGGTTGTAAGCGATCGTCCATGGGAAATGCTTTGGATCGGTGAAACGCGTCGCGCCAGTCGCAGCCAGAAGCTGCGGCACTTTTTTCTCATTCAGATATTTCTGAACCGCGGCATTCGGTGGCGTGCCGATGATCTGGAAGGTGGTAAGAACCTCGTCGCCTTCGACAAGCTTGCGCACCTGCTCGACGGTCTTTGGCGGACTGTAGCCGTCGTCGTACTGAATGAGATTGATCTTGCGCCCGTTGACTCCACCCTGCTCGTTGATCATGCGGATATAGGCGGCCTGCACCTTGCCGATGCTGCCGTAGGCGGAAGCCGGTCCACTGAGAGGAATGGTCTGACCGACCTTGATCTCCGTGTCGCTCGCACCGGTGTCATATTTCTTCTGTGCGAGTGCGGGCGTTGCGAGTATCGCGCCGAGTGCCAACACGAGAGCAGCCGTCGACCTGAATAGAATCATGCCTTACCTCCCCAAAAAGCGGTCGCGGTACTTCGCCGCACCGTCGTTCCTGAGCTTATACCAGCGCAATTTCCACCTCAATGGCTTCATCCTTCAAGACGCATCGCTTCGCGATGCTCCTCAGGACGAGGTCTTTAGACCCTCATGGTGAGGAGCCGCGCAGTTGCGCGGCGTCTCGAACCATGAGGCCTCGGACGAAGCAACAATGCAGATGATTCGCGCGGGGTCCTCACCCAACTCGCCGCCACATCGAGGGGCGCGCCTTCACGAGGTCCAGCAGCGACCAGTCGCCCTGCTCCAGCGGGTATCCTTTCGGGAACGGCGGCCGCAGCTCCAATCCCAGCGAGCGCACCACGCGGTCGTCGCGATAATAGCTTTGCAGCACCACACGCGCGAGGGTGGCTGCAGCCGCCCCGCCCGACGCGCGGAATTCCGCGGCGACCGCCGCTCGCCGCGCCGCGTCGAGATCGGCAAACCGCATGCCCGCGAGCGCCGCGAGTTGGTCAAGCGCCTGGCTCACCATCTCGGTGTCGCGGCCAAGCGTTGCGACGATGTCGGCCTGAATGAGCGCGTCGTCCGCGCCGGGTACGCCGTATTCGGCGCTCGCCGGGATCATCACGCCGGCAACGATGCGCAAATCGTCGCGCTGGGTGGGTGTCAGGATTGTCTCCGCGGCCGGACGCGCCGGCACCGATGATCAGGACGTCGACAGGCTCGTTCATTGCCGTTCCGGTTCCCGGCTAAGCCCTGTCCGGTCCGACCCGAACCAGCTGCTTGCCGAAATTGGCGCCCTTCAGAAGTCCCATGAACGCGGCCGGTGCGCTGTCGAGGCCCTCGGTGACGAATTCGCGATGCTTGACCTTGCCCTCGCGTACCCATTGCGACATGTCGCGGAGGAAGTCGGCATGACGCGCGGCAAAGTCGCTGACAATGAAGCCGCGGATGATCAGGCGCTTGGTCAATACCGCGCGCATCATCGACGAGGCCCATTTCGGCACGGCCGCTTCGGTGTCGTTGTAATGGGCGATCAACCCGCACACCGGAACCCGCGCGAACGCGTTGAGCAGCGGAAACACCGCCTCGAACACCGCGCCGCCGACGTTCTCGAAATAGACGTCGATGCCTTTCGGGCAGGCTTCCTTTAGCTTCGCGGCAAGTTGCGGATCGCGGTGGTCCAGACAATCGTCGAAGCCGAGCTCGCTCTTGACGTAGTGGCATTTGTCCTTGCCGCCGGCGATGCCCACGGCGCGCGCGCCCTTGATCCTGGCGATCTGCCCGACCGCCGAGCCGACCGCGCCGGAAGCGGCGGCGACAACGACGGTCTCGCCTGGCTGCGGCTTGCCGATGTCGAGAAGCCCGGTATAGGCGGTCATGCCGGGCATGCCGAGCACGCCAACTGCGGCCGAGACCGGCCCGAGTTTCGGATCGATCTTGTTCAATCCCTTGCCATCCGAAATCGCATGGGTTTGCCAGCCGGCGCGCGACAGCACGATGTCGCCTTTGGCAAAACCGGGATTGTTGGAGGCGATCACTTCGGAAACGGTGCCGCCTTCCATCACGCCGCCGATCGGCACCGGCGCCGCATAGGACGGTCCATCGCTCATCCGGCCGCGCATATAGGGATCGAGCGACAGCCAGATCGTACGCAACAGAACCTGGCCCTCCCCGGGCACCGGCTGCGCATATTCCTCGATGCGGAAGTCCGACGCTTTGGGCTCGCCGACCGGACGAGAGACGAGAACGACGCGTTTGGCCTGCGACATGGTTGGTTTCCTCCGATGTTGTTGTGCCTGTCATTGCGAGGAGCGAAGCGACCGAAGCAATCCAGTTCTTTTTTGGTGAGATGGATTGCTTCGCGGAGCCCGTCATCGGGCGGCGCTGGCGCCGACCCGTTGGCTCGCAATGACGGGTTAGGCCGAGCAGTTCTTCAGGAGCGGCCGGACTATCCCCCGCCCGGATAATTCGGGGCTTCACGGGTGATGGTGACGTCATGGACATGGCTTTCGCGCAGGCCCGCGCCGGTGATGCGGACGAATTCCGCCTTTTCATGGAATTCAGTCAGGTTCTTGGCCCCGACATAACCCATCGCCGCGCGCAGGCCCCCGGCGAGCTGGTGCATGACGTTGCCGACCGGCCCCTTGTAGGGCACCTGACCCTCGATGCCCTCCGGCACCAGTTTCAGCGTGTCCTTGATGTCCTGCTGGAAATACCGGTCGGCGGAGCCGCGCGCCATCGCGCCGACAGAACCCATGCCGCGATAGGCCTTGTAGGAACGGCCCTGCCACAGAAACACCTCGCCCGGCGTCTCGTCGGTACCCGCGAGCAGCGAGCCGACCATGGCGATGTCGGCGCCCGCGGCCAGCGCCTTGGCAAGGTCGCCGGAATATTTGATGCCGCCATCGGCGATCACCGGCACGTTGGCCTTTTTCGCCGCCTCGACCGCATCCATGATCGCGGTCAGTTGCGGCACGCCGACGCCTGCGACAATCCGGGTGGTGCAGATCGAGCCGGGACCGATGCCGACCTTGATCGCGTCGGCACCGGCATCGATCAGCGCCTGCGCGCCTTCCTGGGTCGCAATATTGCCGGCGATGACCTGCACCGCATTGGACAGCCGCTTGATGCGGTTGACCGCTTCCAGCACGCGCGATGAATGGCCGTGCGCGGTGTCCACCACGATCACGTCGACGCCGGCGTCGATCAGCCGCTCGGTCCGCTCGTAACCGCCCTCCCCGACCGTGGTCGCCGCGGCGACGCGCAGCCGTCCCTGCGCATCCTTGCAGGCGAGCGGATGCGCGACCGCCTTTTCCATGTCTTTGACGGTGATCAATCCGACGCAGCGATACTGCTCGTCCACCACCACCAGCTTCTCGATCCGATGCTGGTGCAGCATCCGCTTCGCCTCGTCCTGGCCGACGCCTTCGCGCACCGTCACCAGGTTCTCATGCGTCATCAATTCGGAGATCTTCTGGCGCGGATCGGTCGCAAACCGCACGTCGCGGTTGGTCAGGATGCCGACCAGCTTGCCCGGCACGCCCTTGTCGCCGCCGGTGATCACCGGAATGCCGGAGATGCCTTGATCCTTCATCAGCGCCAGCGCGTCCGACAGCATGGCGTCGGGAGCGATGGTCAGTGGATTGACCACCATTCCGGATTCGAACTTCTTGACCTGCCGCACCTGGGCGGCCTGACCGTCGATATCAAAATTGCGATGAACGACGCCGATGCCGCCGGACTGCGCCATCGCGATCGCCATCCGCGCCTCGGTGACGGTATCCATCGCGGAGGCGATGATCGGAATATTGAGCGGGATCGAGCGGGTGACGTGGGAGCGGATATCGGCTTCGGAGGGTAGAATATCCGACAGGCCGGGCTTGAGAAGCACATCGTCGAATGTATAGGCCTCGCGTATCCCCTGCATTCCCTGCATCAGTACCATTACCAACTCCATTCGGCGGCCGGTTCGCCGCGGTAGTCCCGGGGATGAGCGGATTCGACGGCGAAGCATCAGCATCGTCGGCGAATCAAATCCCATCGATAGGGTTGGCGGTGGTCGATAGCACGGCGGAACGCCGAATCAAAGCGTTTGCCTGCCATGCACTGGCTTTTCCTCGCCGGCTCCCGTGGTCTGCTGTATCAGCGCCGGTGGATCCAGCGGGCTGGGCTGGCCAACCGCCCCGCTCAATCACGCATGATTTAGGTGTTTTCGAAGGTTTCACAATGGCCTGCTCCGCGACGGGGTGATACAGCCCCTGCTCCCGCCCGCTCCCTTCCTGTTGTCCTGCCCTCATTTTGATGACCAAAGAACGCCTGATCCCGCTCATCGTGGCCACCGCCCTGTTCATGGAGAACATGGATTCCACGGTTATCGCGACCTCACTGCCGGCGATCGCGGCCGACATCGGCACCAGTCCGCTGACGCTGAAGCTTGCCATCACCTCCTATCTGCTGGCACTGGCGGTTTTCATTCCGGCGAGCGGCTGGACCGCCGACCGGTTCGGGCCACGCACGGTGTTCAGTCTGGCGGTCGCCGTCTTCATGGTGGGGTCGATCGGCTGCGCGCTGTCCTCCTCCGTCACTGACTTCGTGATCGCGCGCATCCTGCAGGGCGCCGGCGGCGCCATGATGACGCCGGTCGGACGGCTGGTGCTGCCGCGCTCGATCGACAAGAGCGCGCTGGTGAATGCGATGGCCTGGGTCACGGTGCCGGCGCTGGTCGGGCCGGTGATCGGTCCACCGCTCGGCGGCTTCATCACCACCTATCTGTCCTGGCACTGGATCTTCCTGATCAACATTCCAATCGGCCTGCTCGGCATCACGCTGGCGCTGCGCTACATCGATCCGATCCGCAGCGAGGACCCCGAGCGCTTCGATCTCTACGGGCTGCTGCTGGCCGGGGTCGGGCTTGGCGGCATCGCCTTCGGGCTTTCGGTCGCAGGTCTCAATCTGCTGCCATGGCCCGTTGTCATCGCGCTGATCGGAATCGGTTCGATCTCAATGACGCTCTATGTGATCCACGCCAGGCGCACCGGCTCGCCGGTGCTGGATTTCACGCTGCTGCGGCTGCCGACGATGCGCGCCAGCATCATCGGCGGCTTCATGTTCCGGCTCGGCGTCGGCGCGTTGCCGTTTCTGCTGCCGCTCTTGATGCAGGTCGGATTCGGCCTGTCGCCGCTGCGCTCGGGCCTCGTGACCTTTGGCTCGGCGGTCGGGGCCATGGGCATGAAGACGCTGGCGGCGCGCATCATCCGTACCTTCGGCTTCCGCAACATCATGATTATCAATGCCTTCGTCAGTTCGATCTTCCTCGCGGCCTGCGCACTGTTCACGATCGCAACGCCGCTGCTGCTGATCATGATCCTGCTCGTGGTCGGCGGTTTCTTCCGCTCGCTGCAGTTCACCGCCATCAACACGCTGGCCTATGCCGAAGTCGAGCCGACGTTGATGAGCCGCGCCACCACGCTGGTCAGCGTCAACCAGCAACTGGCGGTGTCCGCAGGCGTCGCGGTCGGCGCCGCCTTGGTGGAATCCACCATGTGGGTGCGTCATGTCAGCGAACTCAGCGCTGCCGATTTCGCACCGGCGTTCATCGTGGTCGCGGTCATCTCGACCATTTCGGTTTATTTCTTTTTCGAGCTGCCTGCCGATGCCGGCCACCAGGTCTCCGGCCGCGGCGCGGTCGTGGTCGCCTCCCCCGAACGCGACGCCGAGCCGGAGGAGACCGCCGCCAGCGAAACCGTCAATGCCCGCGATCAGCGGCTGGGGTGAAACTTGGCGTCATTGCGAGCGAAGCGAAGCAATCCATGGCGCGGCAGGCGGAGGCATGGATTGCCTCGTCGCTCTGCTCCTCGCAATGACGGCAGAATTTACTCAGCCCCTAAATCCCGTCGCCAGCACGTAGCGCTCGGAGGAATCCTGCCGGCTCGACGCCGGCTTGACGTGACGCACGCTGGCACAGTTGCGCTTGAGCTGCGCCAGCAGGTCCGCATCTGCGCCGCTTTGAAAGACCTTGGCGACGAACGCGCCGCCGGGATTGAGAACGTCGGCGGCGAAGGCGGCGGCAGCCTCGACCAGACCGAGAATGCGGAGCTGATCGGTCTTGCGGTGGCCGGTGGTGTTGGCGGCCATGTCCGACAGCACCACGTCGGCGCGGCCGCCCATCATGGCAAGCAGCTTGCCCGGCGCGTCGGCGGCAAGAAAATCGAGTTGCGCAAAGCTGACGCCTGGTATCTCGGGCATCGCCAGCAGGTCGATCGCGACCACCTTGCCCTTGCCGTCGGCGGCGCCGACACGCCTGGCGGCGATCTGGCTCCAGCCGCCGGGCGCCGCACCGAGGTCAACCACAATGAGCCCCGGTTTGAGCAGGCGGTACTTGTCGTCGATTTCGATCAGCTTGTAGGCGGCGCGGGAACGAAAGCCGTCCCGTTTGGCCTGCGCCACATAGGGATCGTTAAGCTGCCGCTCCAGCCAGAGTTTCGAAGACAGCTTGCGCTTGCCGCCGGTTTTGACCGTGACATGCAACCGCCCGGTGGTGTCTTTCGCCATGTCGGTATGCTTGCCTTATACGGCAGCGTGGCTTCATCCTTCGAGACGGCGCTTCGCGCCTCCTCAGGATGAGGTTTGCCGTCAGACCCTCATGGTGAGGAGCGCGGCTACGCCGCGCGTCTCGAACCACGAGGCCACCGGCGGCGCCGCCTGAATCGACCCTACGCAATGCTCTAGCACATCACCGCCGAATGCGCCTATCGGCATCCGCCGAGTGCGCCGTCCTCGCGCATCATCTCGACCAGCATACCTTCGCGCAGGCCGCGATCGGCGACGCGCAGCCGCGGCAGCGGGAACGCGTCGCGGATGGCATCGAGAATGGCGCAGCCTGCGAGCACCAGATCGGCGCGCTCGAAGCTGATGCAATGGTTGCTGGCGCGTTCCTGGTAGCTCATGCCGAGCAGGCGCGCGACGGTCGCGGTGACATCGGCATTGTTCATCCAGATGCCGTCGATCCGGCGCCGATCATATCGCGCCAGATTGAGATGGACCCCGGCGAGCGTCGTCACCGTGCCCGAAGTGCCGAGCAGGTGCATGTCCCGGAGATCGGCGCCGTGCTCGGCCGCGAACGGGGCGACGTGTTTGGCGACCTCCTGTACCATTAGTGAATAGCATTGCGCCGTGACGTCCCTGCCGCCGAAATGCTCGGCCAGCGTGACGACGCCGAGCGGGATCGACATCCAGGCCCTGATCCGCGGCACCGGGTTTTGCTGCTGCGGATCGCGTTCGATCCGAACCAGTTCGGTTGACCCGCCGCCGATGTCGAACAGGATGGCGCCCCGCCCGCTCGGGTCAAGCAGCGGCGAGCAGCCGAGCACCGCGAGTGCGGCCTCGGTCTCGCGGTCGATCACCTCGAGCCGGATGCCGGTCTCGGCCGCAACCCGATCCCGGAAACCTTCCGCGTTCGACGCCGCGCGGCAGGCTTCGGTCGCGATCAGTCGCAGGCGTCTCGCCTTCCTGGACGCGATCTTGTCGCGGCAAATGCTCAAGGCGGCGACGGCGCGTTCGATCGCGGCGTCGCTGATGCAGCCGGTCGCCGAGATGCCTTCGCCGAGCCGGATGATCCGCGAGAACGAATCGACCACGCGAAACCCGTCCCCGGCTGGACATGCGATCAAGAGCCGGCAATTGTTGGTGCCGAGATCGAGCGCGGCATAGACGCGGGAGATCGCCGTCAGCCCTGCTGGCTCGCTTCCGCCTGCCGCAGCCAGTCCCTGCGGGCTTCCGCGCGGCGAAGAGCCGTCGCGAAGCCGCGTGTCGTCGTTCATCAAATATCTTTCCGCGGCCAGCTGTGGCCGCCGGGGATTTCCGTTCACGGAAACTCTAGCAGCGCCGACAGGGGGCGCAACAGCCAAGCGTCTCCGGTCCGGCCGGGAAACGCTATCGCGCCGCAATATTCGGTCATTCCGGGGCGACGGTTCCCTGTTCACGCATCTGGGCCGCCGCCCGCTCGCGCGGCTGATAAATCGCGGTGTGCTGGCAATGGGCCACCGGCGTGCGGCCGTTGGCGATCACCAACGCATCGAGATCGACGAAGCGGTGACCCTTCTTTTCGTAATTGCCGGTGACTTTGGCGCGCGCGGTCAGTTCGTCGCCGCTTTGCGCGGCGGCGAGAAGCTGCATCCGGCTGCCGACATGAATCCATGGCCCGAGAATGGCATTATCGACCAGCACGCTGTTCATCGTCCGCACCAGCAGGCCGGGATGGCCAAGGCCTTCTTTCGCATATACCAGGCTGGTTTCGCGGATATCCGCCAGATACTGCCTTGCCGCATCGCCTGCCCAGCCGCGCGGCACCGTACCGAGCCACTTGCCGACCGGATAGGATGCCGCATTCACCGGGCGGCGCTCGCTGACCGCAGCGGCTTCGCTGAAGTCCGAAATCGACACCGAGGGCGCCGATACCGGCAGCGACGCGCTGCCGGTCGCGCAGGGCTCGCCCCGACTTTCGACCCGAAGTGAAAGCGCCCCGTCGCGCTCCTCACAGCTCACCTCGGCGATCTCGCCGTCATAGACCGGCTTGACAAAACGTGCCTCGATCAAGCCGCGCTCGAGAAAGGCGCGGCCCCATTTCTCAATCGGCAAATGCATCATGTAGGCGAGCACATCGACACCCGGCACCAGCCCACCATTGAATCCGAACCGACGCGCCACGGTGTCGTCATGAATCTTGTTGTCTGATTTTTTGGAGGTGTTGTAGGCCGACACGCGGTACGCCCCGACCGGGTCTGTCATGCCTGTCCCCCTGATTCTGACGAGCTTTTCAGCCCTGATCGTACGCAAAGCAGTCATCATGGCAAGCGTGTTCCCAGGCGTGTTTTTCTCGCATTTTTGCGCCCCATGGAGTACCACCCGGCGACGATCGCAGCCGCCGGCCAAGAACACCGATGACGCCAAGCCCGAACCCCACCCGCATTTACATCGATGCCGACGCCTGCCCGGTCAAGGATGAGATCTACCGCGTCGCCATCCGGCACGGCCTGCCCGTCAGCGTGGTCGCCGGCAATTTCATTCGGGTACCGCCGGACCCGCTGATCGAGCGCATCGCGGCGGGTTCCGGCATGGATGCTGCCGATGACTGGATTGCGGAGCGCGCCGGCAAAGGCGATATCGTCATTACCTCCGATATCCCGCTGGCAAGCCGCTGTGTAAGGGCAGGCTGCGAGGTGATTGCGCCAAACGGCAAGCCGTTCACGGAGCAGTCGATCGGCATGACGCTGGCGGTTCGCAACCTGATGACCGATCTGCGCTCCTCCGGCGAAGTGACCGGCGGCCCCAGATCGTTCACCCCGCGCGACCGCTCGGCTTTCTTGTCGGCGCTCGACCAGACCATCCGCCGCGCCCGGCGCCAGCGCGCCGAACAGAAGCAGGATTGAACCAAAGACGATGGCGCCTCCCCTGATCCAGCTGAAAGACATCGCGCTGACCTTCGGCGGCACGCCGCTATTGTCGGGCGTCGAACTGTCGGTGTCTGCGGGCGAGCGGGTCGCCTTGATCGGTCGCAACGGCTCGGGAAAATCGACACTGCTGAAGATCGCCGCCGGTCTGGTCGAGCCCGACCGCGGCAGCCGCTTTGTGCAACCGGGCGCGACCATCCGCTATCTGCCGCAGGAACCGGATTTCTCCGGTTTTGCCACTACCTTGGCCTATGTCGAAGCGGGACTCGGCCCTGGCGATGATCGCTATCAGGCCCGCTATATCCTGGAACAACTCAGCCTTCGCGGTGACGAGGATCCGGCGCAGGTGTCCGGCGGCGAGACCCGCCGCACCGCATTGGCGCGCGTGCTGGCACCCATGCCCGATATCCTGCTACTCGACGAGCCGACCAACCATCTCGATCTCACCACCATCGAATGGCTGGAAGGCGAACTCGGCAGCCGCCGCAGCGCGCTGGTCCTGATCAGCCATGACCGGCGGTTCCTGTCGAATCTGTCGCGCAGCACCGCGTGGCTTGACCGCGGCGAGATCCGGCAGATCGACCGCGGCTTTGGCGCCTTCGAGGCCTGGCGCGACGAGGTGCTGGCCGAAGAAGAGCGCGACCAGCACAAGCTCGACCGCAAGATCGTCAACGAAGAGCACTGGCTTCGCTACGGTGTTTCCGGTCGCCGCAAACGCAACGTAAAGCGGCTCGGCAATCTCTACGCCTTGCGCGAGCAGCGCCGCGACTATCGTGGCACCACCGGCAGTGCCAACCTTGTCGCCGCTGAAGCCGACAAGTCCGGCAAGCTCGTTATCGAAGCCCGTAACATCAGCAAGTGTTACGGCGATC
>JBDTKD010000352.1:0-2987 GCA_039935515.1 Bradyrhizobium sp. | reverse complement strand
GCGCCGAGCCAAAAGACCGCAGGATGGCAGCCGACTTTCGGTTCCGGCAAAAAGAAGTAGTCCGACCGACGTAGATCTGAGGCGTTGCTGGGTGCGGCACTGGTCCCGTCCGCGCCGGCAACCATATTGTGGCGCCCTAACCCGTGGTGATGGCCGTCTCCAGGTCCGACGGATCGATGGTCCTGTCGAGATTGGCGTGCAGCAACTCGTGGTCGAGTTCGCCCTCCCACCACGACACGACCACGGTGGCGACGCCGTTGCCGGTGATGTTGGTGAGCGCGCGAACCTCGCTCATGAACTTGTCCACCGAAAACACGATCGCCATGCCCGGCACCAGTGCCGGGTTGACCACGGTTAGCGTCGCCGCCAACGTGATGAAGCCGGCGCCGGTGACGCCGCTCGCCCCCTTCGACGTCAGCATCGCCACCACCAGAATGGTCAATTGCTGCGAGAACGACAGATCGACGCCCAGCGCCTGGGCGATAAACAAGGTCGCCAACGTCATGTAGATATTGGTGCCGTCGAGATTGAACGAATATCCGGTCGGCACCACGAGGCCGACCACCGATTTCGAACAGCCGAGCCGCTCGAGTTTCTCCATCAATTGCGGCAGCGCGCTTTCGGACGAACTGGTACCCAGCACGATCAGCAACTCATCCTTGATGTAGGCGATGAACTTGAAGATGTTGAAGCCGACGACGCGCGCGATGGTACCGAGCACGACGATCACGAACAGCGCGGCGGTGGCATAGAACAGCACGATCAGCCCGACCAGATTGCCCAGCGCCGCCGGCCCGAATTTTCCGATGGTATAGGCCATGGCGCCGAAGGCGCCGAATGGCGCCGCCTTCATCACGATGGCGATGACGCCAAACACGGCATGCGAGGTGTCGTCGATGATGTCACGCAGGCGATGACCGCGTTCGCCGAGCGCCATCAGCGCAAAGCCGAACAGGATCGCGAACAGCAGCACCTGCAGGATGTCGCCACGCGCGAGCGCGCCGACCACGCTGTCCGGGATGATGTTGAGAACGAAGTCGACCGATTTCTGCGCTTCCGCCTGCTTGACATAGGCGGCGACCGCAGCGGCATCCGGCCGCGCGGCGAGCCCGTGACCGACCGGCACCAGATTGCCCACCAGGAGGCCAATGATCAGCGCGAACGACGACACCACTTCGAAATAGAGCAGCGCCTTGACGCCGACGCGACCGACCTTGCGGGCATCCTGGATATGGGAGATGCCGGACACCACGGTGCAGAAGATGATCGGCGCGATCACCATCTTGATCAGCTTGATGAAGCCGTCGCCGAGCGCCTTGACCCAGTCGTTGGTGGCAAGATGCGGCCACAACGAGCCGACGATGATTCCGAGCAGGATCGCGATCAGCACCTGAACATAGAGGACCTTGTACCAGGGCCTGGCCGCGCGAGTCGGCGCTTCAGTTGCGATCGCTGCCACCATGGCGTTCACTCCCCCAAATGAATTTTGCGGATCGGCCCAGCGCCATGCGCCGGCGACCCGGCCGATCCGACACAGCCAAAGTCATTTGGGTCACCCGAGTCAATGGCGCCGGCGCCTCGCCGGCGGCAGAATTCCCGCGGCGCTCGGCGGATCACGCCTGCGGCGGCCGGCCGAGCCAGCGCGCGATCCGGGCCACCGCCTCGCGCATCTCCTCGGCCGATCGTGCGTAGGAAAGGCGGATGAAGGCGCGGCCGTGGACCGGATCGAAGTCGACGCCCGGTGTGGCCGCGACATGCGCCTGTTCCAGCATCCGTTTGGCGAACTCGAAGCTGTCGGAGGTGAAATCCGACACGTTGGCATAGAGGTAGAATGCGCCGTCGGCGGGCAGGAACTTGCCCAGGCCGACTTGCGGCAACCCCTCGATCAAAATCCGCCGGTTCTCCTGATAGCCGCGCTTGATCTGTTCCATTTCCTGGCGACCTTCGAACGCGGCTTCGGCGGCGATCTGCGACAGCGTCGGCACCGAGATTGCGAGATTCTGCTGCAGCCGCTCGATCGGCCGTACCAGCGCTTCCGGCACCACCATCCAGCCGACCCGCCAGCCGGTCATGCAGAAATATTTCGAGAATGAGTTGATGACGAGCGCATGCGGAGAGAGTTCCGTCGCGCTCACCGCGGGAAACGCATAGTCGAGCCCATGATAGATCTCGTCGGAGATGAACCGGATCCCGGCACCTTCGGCCGCCGATATCAGCTCGGCGAGCGCCTCGCGCGACATCATCGTGCCGGTCGGATTGGCCGGGCTTCCGACCAGCACCCCCTTCAGCGGCGTCCGGTGGTGAGCGGCGAGCAAGGCCTCGCCGGTCAGGACGTGGCGGGCTTCGGCCGAGGTTTCGATCAGCACCGGTTCGCAACCGAGCGCGGTCAGGATATGGCGATAGGGCGGATAGCCGGGCACCGTGACCGCCACCCGGTCGCCCGGCTCGAACATGGCAAGAAAGGCCAGGATGAAGGCGCCCGACGACCCCGTGGTGACGACAATCCGTTCGGCATCCACGGCGCAGCGGTAAATGTCGCGGTAATGCCGTGCGATGCGTTGGCGCAGCGATGGGATCCCGAGCGCGGCGGTGTAGTCGATCCGCCCGCGGTCGAGCGCGGCGTGAGCGGCCGATATTGCGGCCTTCGGTGCCGCAGCCGCCGGCTGTCCGACTTCCATGTGAATGACGTGGCCGCCGCCGCCCTCGATGCGCGCAGCCGCCGCCATCACGTCCATCACCATGAACGGCGGAACATCGCTTCGCCCCGAGGCCGTCAGCAGCCCTTTCGCACGGTCTCTCAATGTCGCATCTAGCATCGATTTCTGCTATTTTGGCCGGTGCCCAAGCCCGTGCCCAAGCCCGTGCCCAAGACTAGCCGCATTCGGCGGTTTGGTAGGGCATATATCGTAACCGATCCGCCGCCAACGATTAAAGGCCGCTCGATGCTGCTGCGCCTCGTCACGGCCAGGAAAATGCCGAAACTGACC
>JBDTKD010000351.1:0-4070 GCA_039935515.1 Bradyrhizobium sp. | reverse complement strand
GATTGTAGGCAGCGGCTGCGAAGGTGAAGGCCCATCCGACACGGTCGGTGCCGCGCAGCAGCATAGGTCGTCGCATGTCGCCGATCGTCTTCATCCAGCCGAATGCCTCATCGATCCGTTTGCGGATGCGTTGGCTCGCCGCATAGCCGGCATGGCGGGTCGTGCGGTCGTCGATGGCAGAGCGGCCGAACCGGCGCGTTGTGTTCTGCGCTACGTGCGGACGCACATTCATCGAGCGCAGCTCGTTCACGAAGTCGGCGGCGGCATATCCTTTGTCGGCGCCGAACGTCACGGCGACGAGACGATCCGCGTGCGGCTCGATCATCGCCAGGGCCGCGATGCGCTCGGCATGGCCGTTGGCCGATGTCAGGCAGGCGTCGACGAGAAGGCCGCAGCGGTTCTCCATCAGCACATGGCCGAGGAAAGCGAGCCGCGCTTCCATTCCAGACCCCTTTACGATAGAGCTTGGCGTCGGGATCGGTCGTGCTCGCATGCATCGCGTTGGAGCGCGTCTCGCCGCGGAAGCTCGTCTCGGCATTGCGCCCGCCGGAAGGCGGCGGATCGTCGCGTCCGCCGATGGGCTTAACACTATTCATGGAAGCCCAGGCTTGGACGAGCGTGCCGTCGACGCTGAAGTGATCGGTGGAGAGAAGCCGCTTCACCTTCGGCTGCGCCATCAGCGTCGACAGGAGCCGCGCAGCGACGGCGCCTTCGAGTAGCCGGTCTCGGCTTTTCGAGAAGACCGAGTGATCCCAAATCGCCTCGTCGACGCCGATGCCCACGAACCAGCGGAACAGCAGGTCGAACTCGATGCGCTCCGTCAGCTGGCGCCCGAGCGCACCGAGTAGAACGCCTGCAAAAACATCGCACGCACAGCTTCTCAGGCGCGATCGAGGGCCGGCCGATCCCCGCATAGAGCGCCGCGAAATCCCGCTCCATCGCCGCCAACGTCTCGTTCACCAGACGCCGGATCGCGCGCAGCGGATGGTCCTTCCGAACCTGTGCCTCGAGATCCGCGTAGCTGAACAACGCCTCCGTTCTCTCGTCAGATCCACGCAAATCAACCTCCCACCACAAGTAGATTGAATCACGATTACCGGCGGCAGACGAGCTCTGGTGGTGCTCAATACCGTCAACAATTAGTGGGCGATCTCGGCCTTCCAAGGCATCGCCCGTAGCGGCTCCGCCACTTTCGCTGCGCGTGGTCTCGGCTTCGAGCATCCCCTCTCTCAGGGTCGATGGCAACGACTATCTTGCTGTGCATGCCATAGCAAAATGAGCAGCCGAGCACGCCCAGTGCCGAACGAGATAAAATTTTTTGCGGATCCGAAAGCGCGCGTCGCTGACGGTCACATTAAATTGCCTCACGTCATTCTCTTCCAGGGATGCCGGACACGCATATCGGCGAGCCACCGGTCAAAATCGCGCTTGACCTCTGGCGCCTGAACATCAAGACGCACAGTGATTTCCTTTTGTCTTGCGGAGCGAAGCTCAATTTCAAACTCATCAAGCTTCAATTCCATAGTTATCATTTCACCCTCGTCGAAGGTTCGAACTAGGCCGAGTGCGCGCTCGACCATGACCGAAAGGATCCAATAGCCACTTTCTCGGCGTGGCTCGATCGTCAAAATTGCAACCGATGTGACCACATCGAAGCGTTCTTCAGCATCGATGCCATAAGCGCTGTGATCGAAATCTTCTTCAATTGTGAAGTCCTTGTTACATATTACATCGAGTTCCGGCTGGCCGTTGGCCGCTCTCGTCTCGGCCCGGAGCAGACGAACGACTTCTAAACCAGGTAGCGCTAGGATGAACGCTTTCATCAATCGCTCTCCTTTAGGCATTATCCCGCTTGTTGGACACTCAACGTAAATCACCGATGACGTGATCCGTCCGAATGTGCTCTTCGTTCCCCAGATGCCGCGAAGCAGCTACCCGCGCTGCACAAGCTGGCTGTGATCGACGAGGTTCACATCGACGCCGTGGTTTTTGATGTACCATCCGAAGACTATCGGATCGGCCGCCTTGAACTCACATTCTCCATACGACTTCCTTCGTGGTTCGCGCCGCAACATCGGTGCGCCACAGGTCGACGTCCTCTGTGATGGACTCGATCATGATCATTGAAGCAACCAGCGTTTAGAGGCTGCGTAGCCGTGTCAATCAGAATCTGTGGATCGCGCGTACCGTCAACCGCAACGAACCGGCCCAGACTTCGTACCCCTGTCGGCTTTTTAACACGGAGGGTTTTCATGAATACCCCATGCGGAAGCCGAGAGCGCAGCCACCAGCACGGGACTGATGGGATCGCCGGATGACGAGGTCTAGATCCTCGTGGACGCCGCCGTCGATGGAACGACTGATCGACAGGCCGAGGGTATGTTTCGGAACTTCGCCGATTTGAGTGTGGATGGGCGGATTGGTGAGGAAGATGCGATTGGCGTAGTAGGCGATGTTGCCGCTGTTCAAGAGTTCCCATGGCGCGCTGTCGGCGAATATCTGCCATGACGAGATGACCCGTGTGTCGGAGTGATAGAACCCCTTGTCTGTCGGCCAGCGAACCTGACCGTCATGGTCGGTGATTAGGACGCCATAACCTTGGTTGATCGCCAGTCTTGGCGGTCCGACGGTGACCTCAAGAGCCATGAAAGACCTCCGAACAAGAATTCCGTGACCGCTCGGCTTGGAAGCTCGGCGGCGTCCGTTTTACCCCAGCGCGACCAGTCGGGTGAGTGGATAACTCTTTCACGATAGCTCCCGACTTGTGCGGTCCGTCAGCCTCGGAAACTACGCACAAAATAGACAGAGGTGGCGGCGTGTTCGATCATATCCGACTGATCAGGTGTACGCGGGGGGCTCCGTAGTTTCCGAGTCTACCGGCACAGATCGCTCGTCGTCTATCCTGAGACCACAGCACCGCAAATACCAGACGGTCTCCGCTCCAGACTTCTTCGTTCAGCTGAATCAACCTACTGTACCGACTCAGCGAGTGTTCGAGCCCCGTCCTCAGCCGGCGCACGGCTTCTTGTTTTCCTAGGCGATGAGGGATTTGGACAACAAGCGGCTCCGTCAAGACTATCCCTCCTGTTCGCCTGCTTCGATTTCGCCGGCGATGAGTTCGTGTCCATCCTTCCAAAGCGCGTATTCGCTGGACCCAGTCGCGTGAGGATTTGCCTCTGCCGGGATGCCTTGCGTTGCAGCTCGTTTGCCCTGTTCAAACGGATCTGGAGGCGCGTCCATGTAAGTGGTCCTTCGTTGAGCGCTAAATGGTTGCGGCTCGCAGCAATTAACGGAGCGGCATCGATTTGGTTGCGCCGCCATGCCCAATGGGTAGTTTCCGAGCCTGTCGCAGTTTCATTCTTCCCCTAAAGGTTGCGAGGGCACGCCTCTCCCTGGACAAGACGCGATCGTCGCCCTACGGCCGTGCCGGACCCACAAAGCGTCGGGGGCGCAGTTGCGTTGAAAGTATCAGCTATGTCGTTGCTCGCCCTCTTTGCATCATATTTGGGCTTTCCCGATCGCCGTGGATTATACGACGGACCACGTTGGAGTGGGGCTGCCCTTCTGGCGCCCGATCTTGCACGCGAGGCTCGCATCGTGACTGTCCTCGTACCCGAGCGAACAATATTTGCAGACGCCTCATTGCTGACGGCGGTTATTTTCGACGTCGATGGCGTGCTTCTCGCGTCCCCTCACGAGCAGGCCTGGCGCGAGGCGCTGGCAGGTCTTGCCGATCGCGCTCGCTTCACCACGGCGATGTATCAGGCAGAAGTGGCGGGCAAACCCCGCCTTGCCGGCGCCCGTGCGGCGCTTGCCGCCTTGGGAGTGCCCGATGTGCCGGGCCAGGCCGAAATCTATGCGCAGCATAAGCAGGCAAGGCTCGAGCAGCTGATTGATGCCGGGGCCGTCAACGCCTTCCCGGACGCGCTACGCTTCGTTCACTCCGTGATGTCCTTGGGCTGGCCCATGGCGGTCGCATCATCCTCGAAGAACGCCAACGCGATGATGAAGAAGATCCGCATCGAGTCCGGCCAAAGCCTGTTCGATGTCTTTCGTTTCAACGACTGCGG
>JBDTKD010000350.1:0-3391 GCA_039935515.1 Bradyrhizobium sp. | reverse complement strand
TACTTCCGCGATCAAGCCGATTGAACAAGCCGCCGGCGTGATCGTGGGCGGAAAGAAGGGCAGCCACGCCGCCAAATAAGTCCGCCGTCCTTCCGGCCTTGAGCCGGGACGACGGCTATAGCCAGGGCGCCGGTCTGTCCATCGCGATCAGCGCCTCGGCTTCGAGGCGGGGCCGCACCACCGCGTATTGGTCGTCCTTGACCAGCACTTCCGGAATCAGCGCACGGGTGTTGTAGGTGCCGGACTGCACCGCGCCATAGGCGCCGGCCGTCATGATCGCCACCAGATCGCCGGCCCGGGGTTCGGGCATGCTGCGGTCTAACGCGAGGTAATCGCCGCTTTCGCAGACCGGCCCGACCACGTCGGCCACGATCGGGCGGGTGCCCTGGGCGGGCTGCCGCACCGGCAGGATGTCATGGTGCGCTTCGTAGAGCGTGGGGCGGATCAGGTCGTTCATCGCCGCGTCGATGATGACGAAATTCTTGGCATCGCCATGCTTCACATAGATCACGCGGGCGACGAGAATTCCGGCGTTGCCGACGATCATCCGGCCCGGTTCGAACATCAGCGTGCAGCCGAGGTTATGCGTCACCCGCTTGACCATTGCGGCGTAGGCCGCCGGCGCCGGCGGCGCTTCGCGGTCCATGTAATAGGGAATGCCGAGGCCGCCGCCGAAATCGATATGGGCGATGGCGTGGCCGTCGGCGCGCAGCGTCTGGACAAATTCGGCCAGAATCCGGAACGCGGCTTCCATCCGGCTGAGATCGGTGATCTGGCTGCCGATATGCATGTCGGCGCCGATCACCAGGATGCCCGGCAAGGTGGCGGCGCGGGCATAGACCGCGCGGGCGCGCGCCAGCGGAATGCCGAACTTGTTCTCCGATCGGCCGGTTGAAATCTTGGCATGGGTGCCGGCATCGACGTCGGGGTTGATCCGCACCGAGATGCGCGCCGTTTTCCCGCTCTCGGTGGCGAGCCGCGACAGCAGTTCGAGCTCGGGTTCCGACTCGATATTGATGCACAGAATATCCGCCGCCAGCGCCGCGCGCAGTTCGGTTTCGGTCTTGCCGATGCCGGAGAACAGGATCCTGTCGGGCGGAATGCCGGCCGCCAGCGCCCGCTTCAATTCGCCCCCGGACACCACGTCCGCGCCAGCACCGAGTTTGGCCAGCGTGCGCAGCACCGACTGGTTGGAGTTGGCCTTCATGGCGTAACACACCAGCGTCTTCTCGCCGGCAAAGGCCTCGCTGAACACCCGGTAATGACGCTCCAGCGTCGCCGTCGAATAGCAATAGAACGGCGTGCCGACCGCGGTCGCCAGTTCGATCAGGTTCACCGCCTCGGCGTGCAGCACGCCGTTGCGATAGTCGAAGTGATTCATGGCGGCTCAGTTACCCAGGAGCGGATCGAGTACGAATGATTTCTTGCCACCTTTGGGGGCGGCCGGCGACGCCTCGGCTCCATAGGTAGGATTGAAAACAGTAGGTTTGTTGGCCTGTTCGGCGTCGGTGTCGCCCTGCATCGCGGCAGACGATTGCGGCGTTGCGGCCGGCGGCAGGTCAAGCGGGCCCTTGCGCCCGCATCCGGCCAGCGTCAGCACGACGGCGGCCAGCAGCACGACGGCCCATCTCGGCGACAAAGGACTAGAAACACGATTCACGGCGACATCCCCAAAGCGGCGGCACCATACAAAGATTGCCCCGTTCTGGCGAGCCCCGGACGGTGATGAAATTGCGGCGCAATCCGTGACTCAGCCCGATTTTCGCTCTTTTTCCAGCCGCTTGAGCCAGGCCTTGGCCTGCGCCACGACATTCTTCGGCGCTGTTCCACCATAGCTCGTGCGGCTCTTCACCGAGGCCTCGACCGACAGCACCTTCAAGGCCTCCGCCGTGATCCTGGGCTCGATGCTCTGCATCGCCTGCAACGGCAGCTCGTGCAGTGCGACGCCGTCCGTGGCCGCCGTGGCGACGATTCGCCCGGTAACGTGATGGGCATCGCGAAACGGCATTTTCAGCGTTCGCACCAGCCAGTCGGCAAGATCCGTCGCGGTGGCGTAGCCCTCGCCCGCGGCGAGTTTCATCCGCGCCTCGTCGGGCAGCATGTCGGCCACCATGCCGGTCATCGCCCGCACCGCCAGCGAAAGGGCGCCGAACGCTTCCATGGCGCCCTGCTTGTCCTCCTGCATATCCTTTTGATAGGCGAGCGGCAGGCCCTTCATCACGATCAGCAACGCGGTCAGCGCGCCGATCACCCGTCCGGTCTTGGCGCGAACCAGTTCGGCCGCGTCGGGGTTGCGCTTCTGCGGCATGATCGACGAGCCGGTGGTGAATTTGTCGGACAAGCGCACCAGCCCCACCAGCGGCGAGGTCCAGATCACGAGTTCCTCGGCAAAGCGCGACAGGTGCACCGACGCGATCGCCGCTGCCGACAATGTTTCAAGCACAAAGTCGCGATCCGATACCGCGTCGAGCGAATTGGCCATCGGCCGCTCGAAGCCAAGCGCCTTGGCCGTGGCGTGACGGTCGATCGGGAACGAGGTGCCGGCGAGAGCCGCGGCACCGAGCGGGGATTCGTTGAGGCGCTTGCGGGCATCGGCGAAGCGGCCGCGGTCGCGCGATGCCATCTCGACATAGGCCAGAAGATGATGCCCCAAGGTCACCGGCTGGGCGGTCTGCAGATGGGTGAAGCCGGGCATCACCGTACCGGCATGTTGCAGAGCCCGCTCCGCCAGCACGTGCTGGAACGCGGCCAGTGCCACATCCGCCGCATCGATGATGTCGCGAACGTAGAGCCGGAAATCGGTCGCCACCTGATCGTTGCGGGAGCGTGCGGTATGCAGCCGCCCGGCGGCGGGGCCGATCAACTCCCCGAGCCGGCTTTCGACATTCATGTGAATGTCCTCGAGCGCGCGCTTGAAATCGAACGATCCCGAGCCGATTTCTGACAGAATCGTGTCTAGACCGCGTGCGATATTTTTCGCATCGTTCGCGGTAAGAATGCCTTGCGCGGCGAGCATCGCGGCGTGGGCCTTGGACGCGGCAATGTCCTGGGCAAAAAGGTGACGGTCGACGTCGATGGAGACGTTGATTTCCTCCATGATTGCGTCGGGGCGCTCGGTGAACCGGCCACCCCACATCTTGTTGCTCATGACCTGCTACTCATGACCTGCCTGTGACCCGCCGCCCATCGTGACCCGAAAACGCAGCGCCCGTTTCGTTAACGATGCGCCGGGCGGTAATATAGGCCCTGCATAGCCGTATCTGATACAGGATGACAAACGATATGCCTGAACAACCCGCGCCACCCCCAACGGCCACGCGCCGGATCCCCTTCGCGATCGGGGCGGTGCTGATCGGCGCCGCGATTGGATTTGCCGGGGTATACGGGATCG
>JBDTKD010000349.1:0-7460 GCA_039935515.1 Bradyrhizobium sp. | reverse complement strand
AAATGCTACGCTGCGGAACTCATGATTCAGGACGCAGCGAAGCTCGTCGATGAGGGGCGATCGTTCCGGGGCGAGACCTCGATGGTCAAGCTGTTCGCCTCGGAGTTGGCGGTCGAGGCGGCCACTCTCGCAATTCAGATCCACGGTGGATACGGGGTCTTCGAGGAATATGATGTTTCGGGGCTTCTCGGCGAGGCCAAGGTTCTGACTCTGGTCGAGGGAACGAGTGAAATTCAGCGGCTTGTTATTGCGCGAGACCTCTCCGAATTTTAAGGACGAACACATTATGCGCAGCGCGAACAATCGCGGCACGGCCAAGGGCGGCCCTCCCATCGCGGCGCCGTGGATGCCTGATATGGCGCCGCCAACGGCCTCGCGCGGATCGAAACCGCGTCCGGACCGGCTGGCCGACATCGCGCATGGCAAACTCGAAGAGCTGATTGTGACGCTGGAATTGCCGCCGGGGAGTCTGTGGTCCGAAGCGATGCTGAGCGACCGCATCGGGATCGGCCGGACGCCGGTCCGGGAAGCGCTGCAGCGGCTGGCGTGGGAGCGGCTGGTCGCGATCATCCGCCGGCATGGCATTCGAATATCCGATATCGATCCCCACGAGCAGATGCTGGTGCTGGAGTTGCGGCGGGAGTTCGAGCCGCTGGTTGCGTCGCGTGCGGCCCGCCGCGCAACCGTCGATGAACGGCGATATCTGTCCAAGATCGCCGATTCCTTCATGGAAGCCGGCGTGACGGTCGACGTCATGAAATTCCTTCGCGTGCATTTCGAGTCCAAGCGCTTCGTCATTGCCTGCGCGCGCAATCCTTTCGTAGCCAACGCGTTTGCGCCCATCAATGCGCTGACGCGGCGATTTTATTTTGTGTACCAGCGTGAAACCAAGGACGTTGCCAGAGCCGCGGCGCTGCACGCAGCTGTGCTTAAGGCGATCGCTTCCGGCGACGAGGTTGCCGCCGCCGACGCCGCCAAGGCAATGGTCGACTATGCCGAGTATTATACCCGGTCAGTTATCACCGGACGAACAAATGTCTGAAGCGCTTCGCCGCGCGGAGTGCCGCTCAGGTTCGAGGATTGCGCGATGAGGATCCGCGGGCGGCGCGGGCGGGCGGCTTGCGCGCGGCGTCGGCCGCGAGACAAACCATTTCGGAAATTTGCAGGAGCTGTCTCGCCAGAGGATTGGTCTTGCGCCAGACCATGCCGATGGTTCGCGAGGGTTGCGGGTTCTTGAAGCGGGCGACTGACACCGATGCCGAGCGTGTCTCGACCGCAACGGCGATTTCCGGGATCAAGGTGACACCGATGCCGGCGCCGACCATTTGGACAAGCGTCGACAGAGAGCTTGCGTCCAGCACCTCGCGTGGCGGCGACGATCGCATTTTGCAGAATGACAGCGCCTGATCGCGAAAACAATGCCCCTCTTCCAGCAGCAGCAGGCGCATCTCGCGCAGCGCTTCGCCGCTCGGCACCGCCGTTCCCTCGTCCTCGCCCGGCCGCACCAGCAGAAAGTTTTCCGCAAACAAGGCGACCTCGGCAAGCGAGGGCTCGGACACCGGCAGCGCAACAATGGCGGCGTCAAGCCGACCTTCCGCGAGTTCCTCGATTAGCTTCCGCGTGAGCGTCTCGCGGACGTGAATGTCAAGTTCGGGATGGGTTCGAGTGAGGTTCCCAATGACCGCAGGCAGCAGATAGGGAGCAACCGTCGGGATCATGCCGATGCGCAGCCGGCCCACAAGCCGGTCCTGCGACGCCCGCGCGAAATCTCCGAGTTCATCGACCGAGCGCAGGATGTCGCGGACGTGTTGGGCAGCCTCTTCTCCGAAGTTCGTAAGCCCGACTTGTCGGGCGCCTCGCTCGATCAGCATGCCGCCCAGAGCTTCCTCCATTTCCTTGATCTGCATCGACAAGGCAGGCTGCGAGATCGCACATGCTTCTGCCGCGCGTCCGAAGTGGCAATGACGGGCCAGCGCATCGAAATAGCGAAGCTGCCTGAGGGTAAGGCGATTCATCAGAATATCTTATCGCAACGATCATTAGAGTCAATTTCACCTGATCGCTTGCGTTGCTTACAAACAGGGAAGAGGGTGGAAAGCATCAAGACCACCGCGACAGGAGGCAATAATGGATGAGACAACCAAGTGCCCGTTCACGGGCGGCGACCGCGCACATGCGAACCGCGACTGGTGGCCGAACCAGCTCAACCTTCAGGTCCTCCACCAGCACTCCACCCTGTCCGATCCGATGGGCGAGGCGTTCGACTATGCCAAGGAATTCAAGAGCCTCGACCTCAATTCCGTCATCAAGGACCTGCATGCCTTGATGACGGATTCGCAGGATTGGTGGCCGGCCGACTTTGGTCATTACGGACCGCTGTTCATTCGGATGGCATGGCACAGCGCCGGCACCTACCGCATCGGCGACGGCCGCGGCGGCGCCGGAGCCGGACAGCAGCGCTTCGCGCCCCTCAACAGCTGGCCGGACAACGCGAACCTTGACAAGGCGCGCCGGCTGTTGTGGCCGATCAAGCAGAAATACGGCCGGAAAATCTCCTGGGCCGACCTCATAATTCTCGCAGGCAACGTTGCGCTCGAGTCGATGGGCTTCAAGACCTTCGGTTTCGGCGGCGGACGCGCGGATGTCTGGGAGCCCGAAACCGACATCTACTGGGGCCCCGAGGGCAAGTGGCTTGCGGACGAGCGATACAGCGGCGACCGCGATCTTCAGAATCCCCTCGCCGCCGTGCAAATGGGACTGATCTACGTCAATCCGGAAGGGCCGAATGGCAAGCCGGATCCCCTCGCAGCGGCCCGAGATATTCGCGAGACCTTCGCGCGCATGGCGATGAACGACGAAGAAACCATCGCGCTCATTGCCGGCGGTCACACCTTCGGCAAAACCCACGGCGCCGGCGATGCCACACTGGTCGGTCCCGAGCCCGAAGGCAGCGACATCGAGCAACAGGGCCTCGGCTGGGCCAGCAAATATGGCTCGGGCAAGGCAGGTGACGCGATCACCAGCGGCATCGAGGTGACCTGGAGCACGACCCCAACAAAGTGGAGCAACACCTTCTTGGCGAACCTGTTCGGCTACGAATGGGAACTGACCAAAAGCCCGGCCGGTGCGCATCAATGGAAACCGAAAAATGGTGCGGGCGCCGGCACGGTGCCGGATGCACACGACCCCTCGAAGCGTCACGCGCCGTCCATGCTGACCACCGACATCGCCTTGCGGCTAGATCCTGCTTACGAAAAGATCTCAAGGCGCTTCCACGAGCATCCGGATCAGTTCGCAGACGCGTTTGCCCGGTCGTGGTTCAAGCTCACCCACCGCGACATGGGTCCGGTCGTGCGTTATCTCGGGCCGCTCGTTCCGAAGGAGGAACTGCCTTGGCAAGACCCCATCCCCGCAATCGATCATGAACTGATCGGGCAGCAGGACATTGCCGCTCTGAAGGCGAAAATCCTCGGCTCTGGCGTTTCCATTTCCCAGCTGGTCTCGACCGCTTGGGCGTCGGCATCGACGTTCCGCGGCTCCGACAAGCGCGGCGGAGCCAATGGCGCGCGCATTCGCCTCGCGCCGCAAAAGGATTGGGATATCAACCAGCCCTCCGAGCTCGCGAAGGTCCTGGGGAAACTCGAAGCGATCCAAAAGGAGTTCAACGCTTCGCAGTCCGGCGGGAAGAAAGTCTCGCTCGCCGACCTGATCGTTCTCGGCGGCGGCGCCGCGGTCGAGAAGGCCGCCCGGGACGCCGGCCATGATGTCAAGGTGCCCTTCGCGCCAGGCCGCATGGACGCATCGCAGCAGCAAACCGACGCCGCCTCCTTTGCGCCGCTCGAACCGGCCGCCGACGGTTTCCGCAACTATCTCCGCGGCACGCAGCGCTTCTCCCCCGAGGAGCTGTTGGTCGACCGGGCGCAATTGCTGACGCTGACGGCACCCGAGATGACCGTTCTGGTCGGTGGTCTGCGCGTCCTGGGTGCGAATGCCGGGAAGGCCGCGCATGGCGTCTTCACCAGGCGGCCGGAGACGCTGACCAACGACTTCTTCATCAACCTGCTCGACATGCACACGCAATGGCAGCCGTCCGCTGGTTCTGAAAGCGTGTATGAGGGGCGCAACCGGAAGACGAACGAGGTGAAGTGGACCGGCACCCGTGCCGACCTGATCTTCGGCTCCCACTCGCAACTCCGCGCGCTCGCCGAAGTCTACGCATGCGCAGACTCGAAGGAGAAGTTTGTGAACGACTTCGTGGCGGCGTGGACCAAGGTGATGAACCTCGATCGCTTCGATCTCGCCTGAGATACTGACCGAAGGCAGATTGAAAACATCATGGCCGGGCTTGTCCCGGCCATCCACGTCTTTCTCCAGCGGCCGCGAATAGTCGCGAGCTGTCGGGAAGATGGACCGTCCGGCCATGCCTCAAGTTCGCGACTACCGAGGGGATTTCTTTCTTCGACCTGTTGGCACAGGTGAGGCCATCTGTCGGGACCGCGGGAGCGCTTGGTAGAAGGTTTGGCTATGTTCCGGGTCTCCCTGAGCGCAAATGGCGTTTCGCAACGGATGGCGAGTTGCCGCTCAATTCGGATTCACCTCTCGAGATGTGCCAGTCTCGCGCTCGTCCTGCTGGCGAATCCGGCCGTCGCGGGTCCTCCCTTCGTGTCCGACGATCCCGAGCCGACCCCTTACCAGCATTTCGAGATCTATACCTTCAACAATGGAACGAATTCCCGCCACGGCACCGGGGGCGAGGCCGGGATAGATTTCAATTACGGCGCCACGCCCGACCTTCAGCTCACGGCGACCTTGCCAGCAGGCTATGATCGCTCCCTCGGTGGCGGAACCAATATCGGGATGAGCAACGTCGAGCTTGCCGCCAAATTCCGCTTTCTGCATCAAGATATTTTCGGTCTCGACGTAGCCGTTTTCCCGCGCGTTTTCCTCCCCAGCGGTTCGAACCGTATCGGCGACAATCATGTCTCGCTGCTGCTGCCTGTATGGTTGGAAAAGGACTGGAATGGCGGATGGTCTGCCTTCGGAGGCGGCGGATGCGTCGTAAACGAGATCCGCTCAGCGGATTTTTGCGAGGCAGGTGCGGTCCTCACTTATCAGGTTCTTCCCAAGCTTCAGATCGGCGCGGAGATTTTCCATCAGACCGCGACTTCCGGCGGCACTCCCGCAACAAGCAGCGTGGGGGTCGGCTGGCGTTACGACCTGAACAGGAATTTCCATCTGCTTGGATATGTCAGGCGCGGAGTCCAGAATACGGACGAGACGGATCGCTATTCCTGGTACTCGTCCATTCTGTTCACCTTCTGAGCGAACGGCGTGCGCCACCGTAAGCAAGCCGGCATCGACAATTGTTTGCGCAAGCACGATAAAGCCCGCCTCAACTTGCGCTTCTGGCTTGCGGTTCCCCCGGATGCCTCCCCGCACGCTGGGGCAGGACCAGCATGCAACCGACGATGAACACCGCAATGACTGCGGAAGCTAGGGGCCGGCTGAGCGCCAGACCGCCGTGGCTTACCGGCTTGTCGAGGAAGTCGCCGACGGTCGCGCCGAGCGGTCGCGTCAGGATGAATGCGGCCCAGAACAATGCGACGCGGGAAATGCTCGTCCAGTAGTAAAGGGCTGCAAGAACAGCCAGCCCGGCCGCAAACACGAGCGCGCCGCCTTCGTAGCCGAGGCCGGTGGTGTCGGCCATCCAATCCCCGAGCGCCGTTCCCAGCGTCTGCGAGAAGGTGATGGCGGCCCAGTAAAAGGCTTCGACTCTGGGCCGGTACACGGTCTCGACCGAGATCGAACCTTCGAAATAGTACCAGAGCGCTAGAGTACCCAACAGCAGGGCCAGGAGCAGCGAGGAGCCTCCGGTGTATCCAATACCAAGCGACCGATCGCAGAAATCCGCCATGGTGGTGCCGAACGTTGTCGAGGCAACGATCGTTGCCCAATACAGGAACGGATGGAAGCGCTTCGCGAGGATCTGCGCGGCCACCAGCATGACCAGTGCCCCGAGGAAAATTGCCGTTCCGATGAGATACCCCCAGTTCAGCGTCATCGTCACGGAGTCGCCGCCCGTCTCACCGAGCGTCGTGGCGGCGATCTTGATGATCCAGAAGACGAGAGTGACTTCAGGAACTTTTGTGAGGGCGTCGCGTAGCATCTCGGACTTGTAAGCTGTCATGGCTTCACATTCAGTTGCATATTGCCAACGGGGAACGCACTGTTCCGTTTCCTTTGAGAGTTAGCGCAAGGCCCGAGGACTCGACATCGAGTGATCGGCCCCCTGGGCCTCGCGAATGCTCGCTCAGTCCGGATTTGGACCTTCCTTCTTGTTTTCGAGCACCGTGCCCGTCCGCGCGTCGACCCCGACCTCTTGGGTCACCGCGCCGCGCTTGATGTCGAACGAGTAGCGAAGGCCGCTGCCGCCCGCTTCCCGTTCAAGTTCCTCGTCCGTGACCTTTCCGGGGTGCGCTTTCAGGGCGATTACTCTCGCTTGTGCGATCCCGATTCTGGCCCGGTTTGCCAGCTCCTGCCCCGTGTATGCCTGCGCGGCCATCGTGCCCAACGCCAGGCTCGCGGCGGTGAGGCCAGCCAACGTCGATAATCTTCTGCTCATCTCTGATCCTTCTTCTGCTTCGCCGCCCCCTGCAACGGCCAAGCTGTTGCTCGCTCTCTCGTGCCGCGGCCGACTTAGGAGCGGCTTAGGACGAAGAATTTTTCTTGTGCTGCGTTAATCCGGTTTCCGGCGACATGTTCCCAGCGTGACTCCGCCCCTAAGTCTGCACTAAGTCAGGGAAACAATGCTGGGCTCGGCTTTGCGGCGTTTCGGACCGAGGATTTCAGGAATGCGAGTTCTACTCATCGAGGACGACAGGATGATCGGTTCAGCCGTCCAGCAGGCGCTGAGGGACGCGGCTTACGCGGTCGACTGGGTGACCGACGGCGAGGCCGCGGTCCACGCGGCGGAGAGCGAAACCTATGAACTCGCTTTGCTCGATCTCGGACTGCCGAAAGCCGACGGCCGCGACGTGCTTCGGCGCTTGCGCCTGCTTGGTCGCAAGCTTCCCGTCATCATCGTGACCGCGCGAGATAGCGTCGAGGACCGGATCGACGGGCTCGATCTCGGAGCCGACGATTACCTGATAAAACCGTTCGAAATGCGCGAATTGCTGGCGCGGATGCGCGCCGTGCTCCGGCGCGAGGCCAGCGGCTCCACGGCGCTCCTCAGCAATGGAAAGCTCCGTCTCGACCCTGCGACGCGGGAAGCGTGCTTTCTAGGAAAAGCCGCGCTGCTCAGCGCCCGCGAGTTCGCGCTTCTGCAAGCCCTGTTGGCGCGGCCAGGAACGATCCTATCGCGCGGCGAGCTCGAACGGCAAATCTACGGCTGGAACGAGGAGGTCGAGAGCAACGCCATCGAGTTCCTGATTCACACGGTTCGCAGGAAACTCGGAGCC
>JBDTKD010000348.1:0-4976 GCA_039935515.1 Bradyrhizobium sp. | reverse complement strand
CGGCGAAGACGAAGCGCTGATCGGCGGCTTCGGCCGCTTTCGCGGCGAAAGCATCTGCGTGATCGGCCAGGAAAAGGGCGCCACGACCGAATCCCGCATCAAGCACAATTTCGGCATGGCGCGGCCCGAGGGCTATCGCAAGGCGGTCCGTTTGATGGAGATGGCGGACCGGTTCGGCATCCCGGTGCTGTCGATCGTCGATTCCGCCGGCGCCTATCCCGGCATCGGCGCCGAGGAGCGCGGCCAGGCCGAAGCCATCGCGCGCTCCACCGATACCTGCCTGTCGCTCGGCGTACCCAATGTCGCGATCATCACCGGCGAAGGGATGTCGGGCGGCGCCATCGCCATCACCACGGCCAACCGCGTGCTGATGTTCGAGCATTCGATCTACAGCGTGATCTCGCCGGAGGCGGCGTCCTCGATCCTGTGGCGCGACGGCACCAAGGCGCAGGAAGCCGCCAACAGCATGAAGATCACGGCGCAGGACATGCTGCGCTTCGGCGTAATCGATTCGATCCTGAAAGAACCCCCGGGCGGTGCTCACCGCGACCCCAACGCCATGATCGCGGTCACCGGCGACGCCGTCGCGCAGGCCTTGAACGATTTCGGCCATCTCCCGCCGGAGATAATCCGCCAGCAGCGGCGCCAGAAATTCCTCGATATCGGTCGGAAACTGGGCTGAGCCGGGGTTACGGCCACGCGATTCGGATGGCCATCGGCCGATCGGCTGCGCGGCTTTTTTCCGGAATAAGGCAATTTGGCCGCAATTAGGCCCCGACCCCGATATTTAACCTCTATTGACCATGGCTGCGATGGATCCTGCCGCGGCGCCGCCGGCGGCTTGCGACCCGGGGAGTCGAAGGATAGAATTTTAGTCAATGGCTTCAGGGCACGGACGCTATAATCGGGGTGCGAAATTGCCCGTCGGGTGTGGAGCTTTGCATTGATCTGCCGCTCGCTGGTCCGAGTGCTCGTCACATCTGCCGCGCTGGCGGCCGGTGTGCTGCTGGCCGGCTGCAACAGCGACGAAGTCTCGCTCGCGAGCAACGCCAAGGCCAACCAGCCGGTCCCGCCGAAACTGGTCGCCGCGATGACCGAGAAGGACATGGATCTGCAGTCGCCGATCCTGATCCGGCTGTTCAAGGAGGAGGCTGAGCTTGAGGTCTGGAAGCAGAATCGCTCCGGCCGCTTCGCGCTCCTGAAGACCTATCCGATCTGCCGCTGGTCGGGCGACCTCGGGCCCAAGGTCCGCGAGGGCGACCGCCAGGCGCCGGAAGGCTTCTATGCCATCACGCCGGCGCAGATGAACCCGCAATCGGCGTATTACCTGTCGTTTAACACCGGCTTTCCCAATGCCTTCGACCGCGCACTTGGCCGCACCGGCTCGGAGCTGATGGTGCATGGCGACTGCTCGTCGCGCGGCTGTTATGCCATGACCGACGAGCAGATCGTGGAAATCTATTCGCTGGGACGGGAATCGTTCTTCGGCGGCCAGCACTCATTTCAATTCCAGGCCTATCCGTTCCGGATGACGGCCGTGAACATGGCCAGGCATCGCAACAATCCGAACATGCCGTTCTGGCGAATGATCAAGGAAGGCAACGATCATTTCGAAGTGACGAAGCAGGAGCCCAAGGTCGATTTCTGCGAGAAGAAATATGTGTTCGACGCCGCGAAGCCGCCGAACGCCACCCACGATCCGGTGTTCGAGGCATCGGCCAAATGCCCCGCTTACGTGATCCCGGATGAAATCGCCGACGCCGCGCGCCAGAAGCAGCAGGCAGACGATGCCGAGATGGCGAGACTGGTCGCGAAGGGAACGCCGGTGGCCCGGATGAATACCGGCATCGACGGCGGCATGAACAAGGTGTTCGCCGCCAAGCTGCCCGACGGCAACACCGGCCTGTCCGACGGCGGCGAAGGCCAGAGCCTGTCGCTGCTGGCCCTGTCGCGCGCCCCCGGCACCATTCCCTCGCACGTCAATCCGCCGCACCCGCCGAGCCTGGAAGAGCCCGCGGTCGCGGCGGCCACGCCGGCACCCTCGACGCGGGTGGCGGCGGCAGCGCCGAGCACCCAGTCTGACGGATTCTTCAGCAGCCTTGCCCGCAAGGTCGGGTTCGGCGGCGCGGCGGCCGATACCACCGCAAGCGCGCCGGCGATGGCAGCGAAGCCGAAAGCGATCGCGGCCAGACGGGCCGAGCCGCATCCGGAGGCAGCACACAAACCCGAGACCAAGCAGGCCGCCGCCAAGCCGCCGCTGAAACCGTCGATCTCGGATCCCCCGACCCCGCCCGCTTCCGCCGCCAAGGACACCCTGGTCGGCGGCGCCCAGCCGATCGTGCCGGCGAATTCGTTCGAGAGCCGCTTCTCCGCTGCCGCCCGGTAAGCGAGTCGGGCGCAACAACCCTTTTCCCCACCGCGGCCTTGTGGTTCGAGACGCGTGGCGTTGCCACGCTCCTCACCATGAGGGTCGAAGTCCTCATTCTGAGGAGCGGCGTCTTCGCCGCGTCTCGAAGGATGAAGCCGCGGTGCCGGAAAATGAGCTAATGCTCACCCATAGCGGCCGTGGCAGTGCTTGTACTTCTTGCCGGATCCGCACGGGCAGTCCTCGTTGCGGCCGACCTTGCCCCAGCCGGCGGGATTTTTCGGATCGCGGGCGGCGGTCGCCGCCGGCACCAGCGAGGCGGCTGCGAACGCCAGCTCGTCCTCGCCGGTATTGGGGTCGAACTTGTGCGCCTCCATTTGCGGCAGTTCCGGCTGCTGTTCTTCCGGCGGCACGATCTCGACCCGCATCAGCTGCGCGGTCACCGCCTCGCGCAGATGGGCGATCATCGCCTCAAACAGGCCGAACGCTTCCGATTTGTATTCCTGCAGCGGATCGCGCTGCCCGTAGCCGCGCAGCCCGATCACCTGGCGCAGATGATCGAGCATGATCAGATGCTCGCGCCACAGATGATCCAGCGACTGCAGCAGGATGGTCTTTTCGACGTAGCGCATCACGTCGGGACCCCACTGCGCCACCTTGGCCGCCATGTGCTCGTCGACGCGGCCTTCGATGCGCGACAGCAGTTCCTCGTCGGCGATGCCTTCTTCCTTGGCCCATTGATCCACCGGCAGGTCGATGTCGAGCACGCGTTTCAACTCGTCCTTCAGGCCAGCGATGTCCCATTGTTCGGCATAGACGTGTTCGGGCACATGCTTGGTGACGACATCCTCGACAAAGGCGTGGCGCATGTCGGCCACGGTCTCGGCGACGCTGTCATCCTTCATCAGATCGACGCGCTGGTCGAAAATGACCTTGCGCTGGTCGTTCTGGACGTTGTCGAACTTCAGGAGATTCTTGCGGATGTCGAAGTTGCGGGCTTCGACCTTCTGCTGCGCCTTCTCCAGCGCCTTGTTGATCCAGGGATGAATGATGGCCTCGCCGTCCTTGAGGCCGAGCCGGGTCAGCATGCTGTCGAGCCGGTCGGAGCCGAAGATCCGCATCAGATCGTCTTCCAGCGACAGGAAGAATTTGGATCGTCCGGGATCGCCCTGGCGTCCGGATCGGCCGCGCAACTGGTTGTCGATGCGCCGCGATTCATGGCGCTCGGAGCCGATGATGTAGAGCCCGCCCGGCCGGGCCGCGGTTTTCGCCGGCTTGGCGCCCTTTGCCGGCTCGACCTCGACGGTGTCCTCGGCTTCCAGCACAATGTTGCGGAAGCGCTCGACGTCGGCCTTGATGCGCTCGATCCTGGCCGCCTTCTCGGCCTCGTCGGCGATGCCGGCGGTCTCGTGCTGGATCCGCATTTCCAGCGAACCGCCGAGCTTGATGTCGGTGCCGCGGCCGGCCATGTTGGTCGCGATCGTGATCGCGCCGGGCACGCCGGCTTCGGCCACGATATAGGCTTCCTGTTCGTGGAAGCGCGCGTTCAGCACCGCGAAAAGTTTTGCCGGCTTGCCGGCGCGCGCCGCGGCGTACAGCTTCTCCATGGCGTTTTCGTTGCCGAAATCGATCTGCTTGTAGCCGTGCTTCTTCAGATAGTCGGCGAGCACCTCGGACTTTTCGATCGAGGCGGTGCCGACCAGCACCGGCTGCAACCGCGCATTGGCGCGTTCCACCTCAGCCAGGATCGCCGCGTATTTCTCGTTCTGGGTGCGATAGACCTCGTCGTCCTCGTCGAGGCGCGCCACCGGCACATTGGTGGGGATTTCGACGACCTCGAGCTGGTAGATATCGAACAGTTCGTCGGCTTCGGTCAATGCCGTACCGGTCATGCCGGCAAGCTTCGCATACATCCGGAAATAGTTCTGGAAGGTGATCGAGGCCAGCGTCTGGTTTTCCGGCTGAACCTGCACATGCTCCTTGGCTTCCAGCGCCTGGTGCAGGCCCTCGGAATAGCGGCGGCCCTGCATCATCCGGCCGGTGAATTCGTCGATGATGATGACCTCGTCGTCGCGGACGATGTAGTCCTTGTCGCGCGTGAACAGCGTATGGGCGCGCAGCGCCTGGTTGATGTGGTGAACGACGGAGACGTTCTCGACGTCGTAGAGCGATTCGCCCTTGAGCTGGCCGGCGTCGGTCAGCAGCGTTTCGATCTTCTCCATGCCGGCTTCGGTCAGCGTCACCGTGCGCTGCTTCTCGTCGACCTCATAGTCGGTCTTGTCGAGCCTGGGAAAGAAGGTGTCGATGGTATTGTAGAAATCCGAACGGTCGTCGAGCGGGCCGGAGATGATCAGCGGCGTGCGCGCCTCGTCGATCAGGATCGAGTCGACCTCGTCGACGATGGCGTAGAAGTGACTGCGCTGGACCATGTCTTCGAGGCGGTACTTCATGTTGTCGCGCAGATAGTCGAAACCGTATTCGTTGTTGGTGCCGTAGGTGATGTCGCACGCATAGGCCTGCTTGCGCTCGGCATCGTCGAGGCCGTGGACGATCACGCCGGTGGTGAGGCCGAGGAAATTGTAGATCTCCCCCATCCAGGCGGAGTCGCGCC
>JBDTKD010000347.1:0-4205 GCA_039935515.1 Bradyrhizobium sp. | reverse complement strand
CAGCGTGGCATCCTCGACGGTGACGTGCACCGGGCAGGGGAATTCGCCTTTGACGGGCTTGATGGCGGGATCCCTGAACTTGCCCATGTCGGCAGCGGAAAGATCGCGGGCGATGCCATGCACGCCGGTGCAATCCTGCCGGTTCGGCGTCAGATTGATCTCGAACACGGGATCGCCGAGCTGCGCCCATTGCACATAGCCGGCGCCAATCGGTGCATCGGCCGGCAATTCCGTGATGCCGTCGTGATCTTCCGAGAGTTCGAGCTCGGCCGCCGAGCACAGCATGCCGCGGCTTTCCACGCCACGGATGGTGCCGATGCCGAGCGTGATGTTCTTGCCGGGAATGAAGGTGCCGGGTGGGGAGAACACGCTGACCAGGCCGGCGCGCGCATTCGGCGCGCCGCAGACCACCTGCACCGGCGCGGCACCATGGCCGGTATCGACCATGCAGACCCGCAGCCGGTCGGCGTTGGGGTGCGGCTCGGCCGAGATCACCCGCGCAATGCTGAACGCCGCCAGCGCCTTCGCCTTTTCCTCGATATGCTCGACCTCAAGCCCGATCATGGTGAGCTTGTCGGCAAGCCTCTCCACCGGCTCGTCGGTGTCGAGGTGCTGCTTCAGCCAGGAGAGCGTGAATTTCATGGCTGGCCTCGGGTACTGCGCGTGTTTTGGGGGATGTCTGCGGCGGTGTCTCGGCTCCCTCCCCCCTTGTGGGGGAGGGGCGGGGAGGGGGGTGGGCCGCTGGCACGAATGGTCGCTGCTTGCCGGACAAGCTCGACAACGCCTTCAAGATTCAACATCACCTGTTCGTTGGTGAAACGCAAAACTTGAAAGCCTTCCGACAGAAAAAAAGCGTCACGTCTCTGGTCGGCGTTCCGCCGTTCTTCGAAATCATGTGATTCGCCGTCAAGCTCCACGACCAGTTTGGCCGAGAGGCAGACAAAGTCGGTGATGTAGTTTCGGATCGGAACCTGTCGGCGAAAGCCAAGGCCATTGATCCGATTGGCCTTCAGGTAGCGCCACAGCAGCGTTTCGGCACGCGTCATGGTCTGGCGAAGCTGCTTCGCTCGCTTGCGTTGACGCTCGCTGACGGCCACGTGCGGCATTCGCGGCTACCCCCCTCCCTGGCCCTCCCCCACAAGGGGGGAGGGAACAGAGCGCGGACGGGGGAAAACCGCGGCCACCTGGCTTGATCTGTGCAGACTCACGCGCTCAATCCTCCCGCCAAAGTGGGGATTTCGAGCGGTTTGAAGCCGTAATGGCTGAGCCAGCGCACGTCGCTGTCGAACAGCTGGCGCAGGTCGGACATGCCGTATTTCAGCATTGCGATGCGGTCGATGCCCATGCCCCAGGCAAAGCCCTGATAGACGTCCGGATCGATGCCGCAGGCGCGCAGTACGTTGGGATGCACCATGCCGCAGCCGAGAATCTCCAGCCAGTCCTCGCCCTCGCCGAAGCGGATCTCGCCATTGTCGCGGCGGCACTGGATATCGACCTCGAGCGACGGCTCGGTGAACGGAAAGAACGAGGGGCGGAATCGCATGTTGATGTGGTCGACCTCGAAGAAGGCCTTGCAGAACTCGTGCAGGATCCATTTGAGGTGACCGAGATGCGAGCCCTTGTCGATGACGAGACCCTCGACCTGGTGAAACTGCGGGGTGTGGGTGGCATCGGAATCGATGCGGTAGGTGCGGCCCGGACAGATGATGCGGATCGGCGGCCTCTGGGTCAGCATGGTGCGCACCTGCACCGGCGAGGTGTGGGTGCGCAACAGCATGCGTGAGCCGTCCGGCTTCCGGTTGAAGAAGAACGTGTCGTGCATCTCCCGCGCCGGATGGCCTTCGGGAAAATTCAGCCTGGTGAAATTGTAGTCGTCGGTTTCGATATCCGGGCCTTCGGCGATGGCAAATCCCATGTCGGCGAAGATCGCGGTCAGTTCGTCCATCACCTGGCTGAGCGGATGGATGCGGCCGGCTTCGGCCGGGCTTTCCCGCAGCGGCAGCGTGACGTCGATGGTCTCGGAGGCGAGCCGGGCGTCCAGCGCTTCGGATTTCAGGATATCGCGGCGCGCCGCCAGCGCCTGGGTGACCTTGTCCTTGGCCAGGTTGATCGCCGCGCCCTGCGTCTTGCGTTCATCGGGCGGCATCTTGCCGAGCGTCGCCAGCAGGGCGGAGATCGAACCCTTCTTGCCGAGCGCCGCGACCCGCACCGCTTCCAGCGCGGCTTCGCAGTCGGCAGCGGCGATATCGGCGAGGATTTGGGATTCGAGTTGTGCGAGGTCGGTCATGGCAATCCCTTTTGACTAGGATGCTAAGCCGGTGCTCCTAGCTCGTCATGCCCGGCCTTGTGCCGGACATCCACGTCTTTGCTGGCGTTGGCGAGAAGGAAGCCGTGGATGGCCGGGACAAGCCCGGCCATGACGACCTCAAGCGTTTCGCAGAGCAATGCAGCGGCGGCTTACGCCGCCAGCGCGGACTTGGCCTTTTCAGCGATCGCCTGGAACGCCGCCGGTTCGTGGATCGCGAGATCCGACAGCACCTTGCGGTCCACCGTGATGCCAGATTTGGAGAGGCCGTCGATAAACCGGCTGTAGGTCATGCCGAACGGGCGCACCGCGGCGTTGAGGCGCTGGATCCACAGTGCGCGGAAGGTGCGCTTCTTGCGTTTGCGGTCGCGGAAGGCGTACTGGCCGGCCTTGTCCACCGCGGCCTTGGCGGCGCGGATGGTGTTCTTGCGGCGGCCGGAGAAACCCTTGGCGGCCTTGTAGACTTTCTTGTGCCTGGCGTGAGAGGTCACACCGCGTTTGACGCGAGACATGACTTATATCCTTATCAGAAGTGACGGAATCGCCGCGCGGACGCGGCTCGGCTGGGATCGACCGCGACTGCGATCAGGCGTTCGGCAGGAAGAATTTCTTCACGTTGTCGCCGTCGGTCTTGAACAGCACGCGGGTACCGCGGAGCTGACGGATCTGCTTCTTGGTCCGCTTGATCATGCCGTGGCGCTTGCCGCGCTGGGCGTGCATCACTTTGCCGGTGGCCGTCACCTTGAAGCGCTTTTTGGCGCCCGATTTGGTCTTCAACTTGGGCATTTGGCTCTCCTGTTGCCGCAACGCGAAACCGCCCGTGAAGGCGGCCGGCCGGCTTGAATGCTCGTTAGAGCGTTGAAAATGCTCGACTATTACGGTATCGCAACAACCGGCATGGGCATCGCCACGGCAGCCCTTGATCAGCCGGGCGATGAAGGCTGCGCTTATGCCAGAGGGAATGCGGATTGGCAACGCCGAAACGCCGCCGAACCCGGGATCGGGCAGGCCGGAGCCGTCGGCGCGCAAGTCAGGACGACGGGGCTTGAGAACGCGGCCTAGCGTGGTGCCAGAACCATCACCACCTGGCGGCCTTCGAAGCGGGCATCCTGTTCGACCTTGGCGTATTCGGCGACGTCCGCCTTGACCTTGTCGAGCAGTTTGGTGCCGATTTCCTGATGGGCCATTTCGCGGCCGCGATAGCGCAAGGTGATCTTGACCTTGTCGCCTTCCTCGAAAAAGCGCTGCATGGCGCGCATCTTCACGTCATAATCATGATCGTCGATCATCGGCCGCAGCTTGATCTCCTTGATCTCGACGATCTTTTGTTTCTTGCGGGCTTCCGCAGCCTTCTTCTGCGCCGAATATTTGAACTTCCCGTAATCCATGATCTTGCAGACGGGAGGGGTGGTGTTCGGCGAAATCTCCACCAGATCCATGCCCGCTTCGGCGGCCATCTTGACGGCGACCACCGTCTCGACCGTGCCGTGGTTGGTGCCGTTCTGATCGATCAACTGGATCTGGGCGTTGCGGATATCATCGTTGGTGCGCGGCCCGTCTTTGGCGGCGGCGGGCGGGGCTCTGTTGGGACGGCGAATGGGTAGTTCTCCAAAGTTGTGAAAGGAGCCGATAGTTTGAAGGAAGAAGGCGCAGCGGGCAAGCGAACTCGCACGCCGACGCGAGAAAACCATCAAATGCGAGGCATTTTGGTCACGCCGGCTAACGCCGGCAGCGGCATTTCGTTCAGATCGGTGCACATAGAGGGCCGCTTTCCGTTCCACAAGTGCGGACGGCCGGTATCGCCGTCCGTTGACGGAACGCGCGGCCTCGCTCAAACAGCCGATAACCCGAGTAACCCGTCATGGCCCATTCGAGCGCAACTCTCGCGGAACCGACCTTC